>CALHGI010000253.1 GCA_938029995.1 uncultured cyanobacterium
ACTATAGCCATGACTACAATGCCAAAGCCGACGACCCTCCCTTTGAACGTCTCTTCGTTTCAAAGGACCGTGAACAGGCGGTTAGCGATGCGTTTAGCGGCAAGGACAACAGTCTAGAAAAGTTTAATAACGAAAAAGCATTTGCCTGGTTAGAACCGATTGAGCAACAGGGCGAAATGAAAGCGGTACTCTATTTGGAAGGCAATAAGGAAGCAGACTTTCGTGACTATTCCGTGGGTGGATAGGTCACCCTGTCACCATCAAGTTGCCACGGAAAGACGCCCCAGGCTGCCCATGGACTGAGGCCATGGGTAGCCCAGATTAGCGACGATATTTCGATGCTTTCAACCATGGGCCAAACACCCCGGGTAGACGTAGCCGACGGCTAAATACATTTAGCTGAATACATTTAGCCATACATTTAGCCGTTGGCTGCGCAGCCATACCCCATAAAGCTTTTAGCGAGCACCCATGGCCTGCGCTGTGGGCCCTGAGCAATACAATATCCCTAGGTTTAATTGGCCCAAGAACCGGCCCCACGGCTAGGCAACACCGGCCATAATTGGGAACTTTCCCCCAAAAAACCCAGACATATATCCCTTAGCCTACCGTTACCAGTCCTCTCCCTAGTGCCTAGATGTTAGAAAGCCTCCTCTCTTTTCTTCTTGGTTGGACCAATGCCGGCCAGTGCAATGCTAAACTCTCCCCCAGCCAAGACTCAAGCCTAGTCGCCTCCGCCCAAAATAGTACCCAGACCGATCCCCCCACGCCCTACATTTACACCGTGCGGGAAAATGTGGTGGCGTTACGCATAGAGGCCGGTGAATTAGTGCGGGGCCAGCAGGTGGCCTATGAGGCTCAGCCCGGTGACGCGGTTAAGGGCAAAGAAGGTTGGACCTTTCGCAATGGAAAAGCGTTAGGGCAAGTCGTTCCAGGAGATCCAGGGCTAATTTTATTGCCGGATCAGTACCGTGGCTCCAAGCTCGATACGAACTGTGCCGATAATTTGAACCATTATCAAATCAGGGCCGCCAATGGGGGCAAAATTTCCCCTACCCAGGTCTATCGCAAGAGCAAAATCAGGAATATGGCCCAAACGGGTCCCTGGGACTTTGATTGGCCCATGGAGCACACCCTATTTCTAGAACTGCCGGAAGCACTAACCCCTGGGGAAACCTATCAGTTCGACTTTGCGGATGGTTTCCTCCAAGACACTGAGTTCGTCTATCAACCCGAAGAAACCCGCAGTGAAGCAGTGCAGGTTTCCCACCTGGGGTTTGATCCAGATGATTTGGCTAAGGTGGCCTTCCTATCCACATGGATGGGAAATGGGGGTGGCCTTAGCTACGCAGCGGACAAACCATTTTGGTTGATTGACACGGCGACGGGGGAGAAAGTCTATGAAGGTAAAACCACCCTCTCCCAATCGGCCGATGCGAAAAATAAGCGCGGCAGAAACCATAATGACACCGATGTGTTCATGATGGATTTTAGTGAATTTTCCACACCGGGCCAGTACCGGGTTTATGTGGATGGCGTGGGGACCTCCTACGAATTTGAGATTGGGGAAAATACCTGGCGGGATGCGTTTTATGTGTCTGCGCGGGGGATGTATCACCAGCGCAGTGGCATTGCCCTAGAGCAGCCCTACACGGACTATGAGCGTCCCCGACCGTTTCATCCCGATGACGGTGTAAAAATTTATCAGTCCACCGTGCCCCTGATGGATACCAAAATGGGGTTCAACTACCGGGACGCCCCTGATTCTTTCAAATCCCTAATGGACACGCGCACAGAGGAGACGGTGCCAGAGGCTTGGGGCGGTTGGATGGATGCGGGCGACTGGGATCGGCGTATTTCCCACCTGTCGGTCAGCCGATCATTTCTAGAGCTGGTGGAGTTTTACCCAGAGTACTTTAAGGACATTAGCCTCAACCTGCCCGAGTCTGGTAACAATTTGCCCGACCTTATGGACGAAGCCCTGTGGGGATTGGACCTGTTCCGGCGGCTCCAAACCGAGGAGGGCGGCATCCCCGGCGGCATCGAATCCTCCGGCCATCCCATTCGGCCAGAAGGCAGCTGGCAAGAGTCTCAAACGGTCATGGTATATGGCCCGGGCATATGGTCTAGCTACATGTATGCCAATGTGGCGGCGCGGGCGGCCTATGTGCTGGCGGACTATGACCAAACCCTAGCCAACACCTATCGGGACAGTGCCATTCGGGCCATGAACTGGGCCAATGCGGAATTGGCCAAACAGCCAGAGGACCCGGACTTTTTCCTATATTCCCGCGTCCACGACGAACGCAACCTGGCCGCCGCAGAACTCTATCGCCTAACGGGGGATGAGCAATGGCATCAGATTTTTCTTGATACCACCATTTTCACCAATCCCGATGCTCCCCTCAAGAAATGGAACAACCACGACCACAGTGACGCGGCCTTTGTCTATGCCCGCACCAAGCATGCCAGCATTAATCAGACGATCCAACAAAATGCCATCAATACGCTGGTGCGCACGGCTAAGGCAGATATAGAGAATGTGGAACGTACGGGCTTTAAGTGGAACGCTGACCCAGGGTTGATGATTGGCTGGGGCACCATGACCACCCCCCATACCCAAACCCTGTTCCATGCCCATACCCTGACGGGGGATGATGCCTATTTGCGGGCGGGTCTGTTGGCCACCCAGTTTGCCACCGGGGCCAACCCTAGCAACATGGTCTATACCATCGGCGTGGGCCATAGAAACCCTAAGTCGCCTTTGATGGCGGATATGCGGGCCCTAGGTCAGGAACCGCCACCGGGAATTACGATTTACGGACCGCTGGACTTACAAGATGAGGAGGGCCATGGCAAAAAATGGAGCTGGGCGGTGGATATGTTTGCCCAGGAAACGAGCCCCACACCTTGGGAATGGCCCACATCTGAATCCTATTTCGACTCCTATTACTATGTGCCCGTAACCGAGTTTACGGTCCATCAGTCCATTGGCCCCACGGCCTATGCTTGGGGGTACCTGGCGGCCAGCGATAGCCAAGGGGGTACGTCAGCAGAACCGAAGGGTGACGGGGAGAAAAAGAACTAGTGGGGCGCGGCAAGAGCCATGGGGGGCCTATTGGGGAAACCATGGCTTGGCGGCGGCACCCGTAGGTGGGGCTGGCAATAGCTAAAGGCTTTGGATGGCAACGGATATAGGGCAAAATGGGCGGGATGTAATTGTCTCCTATCCTATGGATTCGCCTATCTGCCGGATCAAGATTATCAATGGTAATACCTGTGGCCCGATGACGGCCAATATCAATAGTTCGGCCCAGGGAGTTAAGTTTCCGGGTACTGAAATTGTGACGGTGCAGCCCCAGAACGGCCCCGAATCCATTGAGAGTTTTTATGATGAATACCTAGCCATTCCCGGCATCCTGGAACAGATTATTTTAGATACCGATGCCGATGCGTTTATTTTGGCCTGTTGGGGTGATCCGGGTATTGAAGCGGCCCGTGAGATTACGGCGAAACCGGTGGTGGGCATTGCGGAGGCCAGTCTCTATGTGGCCAATATGTTGGCGGCCAAGTGGAGTGTGGTGACCACCCTGCACCGGGTGCGGGACATGGTGGAAAAAACAGTTCATAAAACAGGGTTAACGGCGCGATGTGCTTCGGTGCGGACGACAAAGCTGTCGGTATTGGATACGGAGCAGGATCGGGCGGCCACGTTGGATGTGCTAACGGAGGCGAGCCTATTGGCGATGGAAGAGGATGGGGCGGAGGCCATTTGCCTGGGCTGTGCGGGCATGAGCGGCCTGGAACAACAGTTGGAAGAGCGGCTGGGGGTGCCGGTGATCGATGCGATCGCAGCGGCGGTCAAAATGGCAGAGTCTTTGGTGAGCTTAGGAAAAACAACCAGCAAACAGTTGACCTATCGTCCACCAGAGCTTAAAACTATCCAAGGATATGGGGCCCATTTTCAGGCCGAGAAATTTCGTCATTAGTTGAGCCCATGGGCGATTTCTAGCGATTTCCAACTGTTTTTGGATATCTCCTATGGTATTCAATTTGAAAATTAAGATTGTTGTTTTTTATCCTGATACCGTACGCTGTTGTACCAGTGTATAAAAGCGTCATCTTAGCCCTATCTAGTTTCGAGATCGTCGATACGGTAGAGCTATCCGATCTGTGTGTGTGATCCTTAGGTGTGACTATGTTTAAGTCAACAACGTTTAAGTCAACAGCATTCAAACTAACCGGCCTTGCCCTGCCCTTGGTCTTAGCCGCCGCCGCCCAAGCCGCTGGTGAGATGAGACTGGCCCTCGGCTTTGCCACCACCCAAGTCGGCGGGCAAACCGTGGGGTCCTATGGCCTAGCCAACATCACCAGCCGGGATAGTAGCGGCGAGTTTTGCCTGGGCTATGCCGACCGCAGTCCCGACCATGTGTTGACCCTAGAGCAAGATTTTACCCAGCTCACCATTGCCGTGGATAGTGGTGGAGCAGACACCACCTTACTGATTCAAGGACCGAATGACGGCACGGTGCGCTGCAATGACAACGCCAGTCGCCAAAACCGTGACGCCCAAATTCAAGACACGTTTTCCCAGGGTACGTATCAGCTTTGGGTGGGTTCATTTGATCAAGACGGTCGCCATCGCTATAGCCTGAAGGTTTCAGAATAGGCCATTCCCCTGCCCTACAGAGTTTGCGCGGGGGTTGCCTAGGCCTTGATAAATAATGCTCGGTAGACGGGTTTGCCCTGGGCCAGGGTGACCCGTTCGCGATCGGTGGTGGCCGCCAAGGGATTGTTGGCTAGCCACGGACCGGTGGTACCTGGCTGGGGCAAATAGGGAGGTTCTAGAAAACGCTTAAATTGAGGGTTGGCAGCAAACACTTCCACCATGTCCTCCGCCACGGTTTCCACATCGGACTGGAGCCACGCCCAGCCGCCAGCGGGCATATATTCAGCCAGGTCAGCCACAAGCTGCGGTTGGGTGACCCGGCGTTTTTGATGTCGCGTTTTAAACCAGGGGTCAGGAAACTGAATGCTGATCCGCTGGGGCGGCTGGGGCAGGCTGCTCAGCAGGGGCCTTAGGGAATTATTGGCATTGCAAAATAGGGCATGCATGTTGCGCAGGCCCAATTCATTACGCTGCTGGAGGCACTGC
The DNA here is from genome assembly GCA_938029995.1 of uncultured cyanobacterium. Taxonomy (GTDB): domain Bacteria; phylum Cyanobacteriota; class Cyanobacteriia; order Phormidesmidales; family Phormidesmidaceae; genus Leptothoe. Next base: position 5,156 of record CALHGI010000253.1, read on the forward strand.
TGCACCAAGGGCTCGCGGATTTCTAGGCCCAGAAAGTTCCAGTTGGAACAGGCCTGGGCCATGTCACTAATGAAATAGCCTTTGGCACAGCCAATGTCGATGTGGAGAGGCTGGTGGGGGTTGGCAAATACGTCGGCCCAGGGGGGCGGTGTTACCGGCGTGCTATAGCGATTGTTGAGGGGATTGACATGCTGGCGCACACGGGACATGGTCGAAAAAGGCGATGATGGGACTAGGCTTACCTACCTTATCAACTCCTATGGCTCTTTTAGCTCGTTTTGCGGTGGTGAGCGATCTGCACATCGCTTTGCCCCATACCGTATGGGATTCGCCCACGCGGTTTCACCTGGTGGAGGTGAGTATTCCCGCGTTTGAGCAGATTTTAGACCACCTGGAACAGGTGAAGATAGACTTTTTGCTGTTACCCGGAGATTTGGTCCAGCATGGTGAACGGGAAAATCATCAATGGTTGGTGCGGCGTTTGGCACAGCTGCCGTATCCGGTCTATGTAGTACCGGGCAACCATGATGTGGTCAGGCATGGGGGTTGCGATCGCACCGTTTCCCTAGACGAATTCGTCAACCTATACCAAGGCTTTGGCTACACCGACGCCCCCCGCCCCTACTACCACCACAAGCTGCTCGACGGTCTGCACCTAATTGGCCTAAACTCCAATGGCTTTGAACCCAATGGCGACCCCCTTTACACCGGTTGCCTAGACCCAGAACAGCTAGACTGGCTGGACCAGCAGCTAGAGCAGCTGGCCGCCCCAGCCTCAGGAGGGCCCCTCACCCTGGTGATGCTGCACCACAACGCCCTAGAACATTTGCCCCGCCAGTCGCGCAGCCCCATGGGACAGCGCTATATGGTGAACAACGCCACCGCCCTGACTGAGCGATTACAAGCGGCCCATGTGCCCCTCATGTTTACCGGTCATCTCCATGTGCAGGACGTGGCCCAGGCCGACCAGCTATACGAAATAACCACCGGCTCCCTCGTCAGCTATCCCCACCCATACCGCATCTGTGAACTAACCACCCGTGACCTAGCCGACCGTGACCTGGCCAACCCTAGCCCCCTAGCCCACCACAAAGACATAGCAGCCGACGCCCACC
>CALHGI010000254.1 GCA_938029995.1 uncultured cyanobacterium
AGCCGTCATCCCATGGGACCAGATTCACCAGGACGAGCTGATATTGATTCGCCCCCTTTCTTAAATTTGCCCTACGCCATCACCGTTTGATTTACTTCATGTAGTAGCGTTATTGACTGAAGTCTAAATGCTCCCCTGCCATGTCAACCAACTGGTCCAGTCTTCTACAGCAGCTGATCGATAAGCAATCCCTCTCGGTCGATCAGGCAGAACTGCTCATGCAAGGCTGGTTGACTGAATCTATTGACCCGATTATGACTGGGGCGATTCTGGCCGCGCTGCAGGCCAAAGGGTTCTCCGCCAATGAGTTAGCTGGCATGGCCCGTGTTCTACAAGGCCAGTCCCTGGGGGGCATGCAGGTAGACGACTCCCTACCAACGCCCCGCATTGATACCTGTGGCACAGGGGGGGATGGCGCGTCTACCTTCAATATTTCTACGGCGGTTACGTTTGTGGCGGCGGCGGCGGGCATCCCGGTGGTGAAACATGGTAACCGCTCCGCTTCCAGTAAAGTGGGTTCCGCTGATGTGCTGGAAGGGCTGGGGGTTGACCTGAATGCTTCGCCAGAAAAGGCGAAGGCGGCGGTGAAGGAAGTCGGTGTCACCTTCCTCTTTGCGCGGGGTTGGCACCCAGCGATGAAGGCGGTGGCCCCCATTCGCGGCACGTTGAAAATTCGTACGGTGTTTAATCTGCTGGGGCCCTTGGTCAATCCCCTACGGCCCACAGGCCAGGTGATTGGTGTATTTGACCCATCGGTGATTGAAACCATGGCCGAAGCCTTGAATCAATTGGGTATGGGGCAAGCCATGGTGCTCCATGGTCGAGAAGGGTTGGATGAGGCTGGCTTGGGGGCTGAAACCGATCTAGCGGTGTTGGCCAATGGCCATGTGACCACTAAGGTGATCGATCCCCTCAGCCTTGGCCTAGCTAAGGCTGATGTTTCTGCCCTGCGCGGTGGTGAGCTGGAGGAAAATATGACCATTCTGCGCAATGTTTTGCAAGGAAAAGGGACCCAAGCCCAGCAGGAGGCCGTGGCCCTGAATGCGGCGTTGGCTTTGCAGGTGGGTGGTTCCGTCATTGGGGATACGTTTGAGGAGGCGTTGTCCTATGGGGTGATTCAGGCAAAAGAGATTATTGCCAGTGGCGCTGCTTGGGACAAATTGGAAGAGTTGGTGGCGTTCTTGAAGCAGTAAACCAGGTCAGACGCTGACGGATAAGCAGGCGGGTGGGCCTAGCCCACCCGCGGTGTCATCATGGTGCCATCAAGTTTTCTTCTTCTGGAGTCGGAATCCCTTGGGCGAGCAGGGCGGCAATGGCCATGGAAAACCCTCCTAGGGCGACGATGCTGATGCGATCGCAACCCACACATTCCATCACCCACCCCAATCCCAACGCAGCAACAATCTCCGGCAGCACAATAAAACAGTTAAAAATACCCATGTAGAGACAGTTTTGTCCGGCCGGAATCGACTGAGTCAACAGGGCATAGGGCAAGGAATGCATACTGGCGATGGCAATACCGACCCCGACCATGGGCAACAATAATAGACTCGGCTGATGAATCCAACTAATGGAAATCAATCCCAACGCCCCACACAACAAACTCAAGCTGTGGGTATGGCGCTCCCCTAAATGGGCTACCACCGAATAAATCCCGACCGCAGCTACGCAACACACCAAATTATCCACCGCCAGGCATAGACCCGACCACTCAATACTTTTCGCATAGAGCGGTGTGCCGGGGATGGCCCCAAAAATATGATGGGCAATGGCCGGGGGTAAGTAGAGGAACATACAAAATATCCCGAGCCAGCTAAAGCTTTGTACCCAGGCCAGCCGCCGCATCATGGGGGGCATGGTCCTAACCGCATCCCAAATCTGCTTGACCATGCCGTCTTCCCCCACCGGCAAAGGCTCCACCTCCGTGGCCTCCGGTGTGGTCACCACCGTCCAAATCACCGTCCCCAAAAATACCGCTGCCCCCAAATAAAACGACAGCTTCACCGACAGCGGCACCCCGCCCAACGTGGCAAAATTCGCCGTATCCCCCTCCACCAACATTGGTTCGGGGCTCCCTAGGTAGTGTGCCATCAGCCAGGGCATAGCCGAGGCGAGTACCGCCCCCAGACCGCATAGCAGGCTCTGTACAATAAATCCCCGAGTCTGCTGCTGGGCGGGTACCAAGTCCGCCACAAACGAACGAAACGGCGTCATGCTTACATTGGCCGCCGCATCCAATAGCCATAGCAGCCCTGCCGCTATCCATAGGCTAGGGGCATTGGGTAGCAGCACCAGCGCCACGGAACTCAATAATGCCCCCACCAAAAAAAAGGGTCGCCGTCGCCCCAAGGGAGTGCGGGTGCGATCGCTCCAGTAGCCAATGATGGGTTGTATCAGCAAGCCACTCATGGGAGCTGCCAGCCACAGTAGGGGCAGCTGATGGGGACTGGCCCCCAGGGATTCAAAAATAGCGCTGCCATTGGCCATTTGTAACCCCCAGCCAAACTGGATGCC
>CALHGI010000255.1 GCA_938029995.1 uncultured cyanobacterium
ACGGTAACCGTAGTACCGATTTCAACATAGGTATACAGATCCTCAATATCCTCATTGAGCATGCGCACACAGCCATGGGAAACGGCCTCGCCAATGAGGCGTTCTTCATTGGTGCCATGGAACCCAATTTCGCCATCACTACTGGACAAAAAACCAATCCAGCGCGAACCCAGGGGGTTATTTTTACCCGCGGGAATAATCTCTCCGGTGATGGGGTGTTGCCAAGTGGGATACTCCTGGGTCTGAATCACCTGGAAGGTCCCTTCCGGGGTCTCCCACTCAGTCTGACCAATGGCAACAAGATACTGCTTAATAACCTCACCCCGGCGATAGACATCGATGGTGCGCGCACTTAGTTGCAACACAATATGGGTATCGGATTGCATGGCTGCCTGTCTGCGCCAACGTCCCCCTAACGGTCGACGACCACTCATGATTGAGGTCCATGGAATCCTTGCATTGAATGTATTCTCAGCCTGGGTCGGTCGGGCATCAGCCACCTGCCAGCCAAAAGGGTCATGCCACTCTATTAGCGCTAAGCCAAGGGCCGAACCAATGCACAATAGGGCAAAACTGCGGGCTAAGGGATGGAGACCATGCATTCCAGAAAGGACAAGAAACGATGTAAAATTTTGGGCAAACAAGTGCAATTGCTAATATCTTACCCATTCCGGCCATTTTGCCAGGCTCTTTTGTTGACCTGGTCCCAGGCCCATGGGTTGCAAGCAGTCCATTTCCTCGGCCTTAAGTTGTTAGAATCATGGTTGCTGTCAAATCGTCTGACAGAGCAACTCCGTTCGTAAAGGCAAAGTAGCGTGACCGTTAAACCAGAATGGCTTAGAGTCAAAGCCCCCCAGTGGGAACGGGTTGGTAATGTTAAGGACATTTTGCAAGACCTGGCCCTCAACACGGTGTGCGAGGAAGCCTCTTGCCCCAACATTGGTGAGTGTTTTAGCGCTGGAACGGCCACATTTTTAATCATGGGCCCCGCCTGTACTCGGGCCTGCCCTTACTGTGACATCGACTTTGAGAAAAAGCCCCAGGCCTTGGACCCTACGGAACCCGTTCGTCTAGGGGAAGCGGTACGGCGCATGGGGTTAAACCATGTGGTGATCACCTCGGTGAACCGGGATGATCTGCCCGATGGTGGCGCGAGCCAGTTTGTGCGCTGCATTGAAGAAACCCGCAAACTTTCGCCTGGGACCACCATTGAGGTGCTGATTCCTGACCTATGTGGCAACTGGAATGCTTTGGGAATCATCCTAGCGGCGGCCCCCGAGGTGATGAATCACAATACGGAGACCATCCCTCGCCTCTACAAGCGGGTGCGGCCCCAGGGTGACTATCAACGCAGTCTTGAACTCCTACAGCGCACCCGTGAAATAGCCCCCTGGGCCTATACCAAGTCGGGCATCATGGTGGGCCTAGGGGAAACGGACGAAGAGGTGAGGCAGGTAATGGCGGACCTGCGGGCGGTAGACTGCGACATTCTCACCATTGGTCAGTATTTACAGCCCACCCAGAAGCACTTGGGTGTGAAGGATTTTGTCACCCCTGAGCAGTTTGACCAGTGGCGACAGGCGGGGGAGGCCATGGGGTTCTTGCAGGTGGTGTCGTCCCCCCTCACCCGCAGCTCCTACCATGCAGAAGAGGTGAGGCGGCTCATGGCTGAGCATCCTCGACCTCGACCCCAGACCATCTAGGTTTCAAACATCGGTAGCGCTTTCTCTAATGTACGTCGTACTGATTGGGCTGAGGTTCTCAGTGCCGCTTGTTCGTCGTCGGTAAGGGACAGTTCAACCACCGAGGCTGCACCATGGCTGTCGAGGTGACAGGGGACACCCAGGTAAATATCCTGAAGACCATACTGGCCGTCCAGATAGGCTGAAACCGGCAGAATGGCGGACTGATTTTGCAAGATAGCGGCCACCATGGTGGCGGTTGCCGCGGCTGGAGCATAGTACGCTCCGCCCGTTTTGAGGTGATTAACAATTTCTGCGCCACCATGGCGGGTACGGTCCACCAGTTCCTGAATTTTAGCGGCGGGGAGCAGTTCCGTTAGGGGAATGCTACTCACCGTGGTGTGGCTGATGAGGGGCACCATCAAGTCACCGTGCCCCCCCAGCACCATCGTGGATACATCGTGGGGCGGAACCCTCAGCTCATGGGCAATAAACGTGCGAAACCTGGCAGAATCCAACACGCCAGCCTGCCCCATGACCCGACTGGGGGGGAGGCCACTGGCTTGCCAAGTTAGATAGGTCATAACATCCAACGGATTGGTGACCAGAATAAAATGGGCATCGGGGGACTGGGGCAATGCTTTGGCAACCACGTCTAAAATGATGCGGCCATTAACCTTCAGCAAATCATCCCTAGACATGCCTGGCTTACGGGGCAATCCAGCCGTGATCACAATGACCTGGGAGCCTGCCGTATCTTCATAGTCGTTGGTGCCTAGAATGTGATGGGTGCAGCCTTCTAAGGGGCAAGCCTCGGCCATGTCCAGGGCCAAACCCTGGGGACGACCGGCAACAATGTCTAGTAAAACAACATTGCCTAAGTTCTGGGAAAGAAGACTTCGGGCCAAACTTGCACCGACATTACCAGCCCCGATGATGGTGATTTTTGGGATGGTGATGGCAGGCTTGTGGAGACCTGCTGTTTGGGGGGATGGATAAGTTACTACCATGGGACTCCTAACAGACCGCGCTTAGGGCACCTTGGCCAAGCAATCGCCGATAAGTCGCCCAGGGACGGTTCTCTAAATGGGTTAAGCCACGGCCAAATCAATTCACTGGTGACAACCCAACAGTCTAGTTTGGCCCGTAGCCTATATATCCATTGTGGCGAGAATTATTTGGCTTGGGGGCATCCCATGGGGATTCTTAATATGTAATGCCCATGGACAATGCCCATGGGATGCTTGATATCCCATGGGTCTGTTGCAGTCTGTCCTGGTTTAAGTTGTTGAGCGCACAGCCCAAAAGAACGCCGTCGTCTTATTTAAACTCTTCGAGCTGGGCCAACTGCAACCAAATATTAGGGGTGGGCACTCGGCCAAACTTTACCAGGGCGTAGTCATCACGAATTTCCATAATTTCCCCTTGAGTTTCAAAGATGTAAGGGGGAAATCGAGTATCGCTAGCGGTGGCTTCCACGCTGTTTTCTAGCTTTTCCCGTACAACGCGAACAAAAGTACCCTTTTTGATGGCCATCACTTAGAAAAATAACTGGTCACTCTATTAAACCTTGTCCCCTTCCAGAACTGTAGTCTTTCTGGAGGGTAATTTCAGTCTGGTTGATTTCTGGGTTTATTTCTGGCAGCTGGGACAGTAGTGGGCCGAACGCCCGGCTAATTTAATGCGTTTAATGGGGGTGCTGCACACCCGGCAGGGTTCGTCTTCACGGTCGTAGACCCAGGCAACGCCGCCGTAGTTACCGTTGGTGCCGTGGATATCGCGAAAGTCACTAAAGGTGGTGCCCCCGGCTTCGATACTGTCGGTGAGCACTTTGCGGATGGAGGTGTGGAGACGTTTGAGACGGGTTTGGGAGATGCGATCGCACTGCACCCTGGGCCGAATGCCACTTAGAAATAACGCCTCATCAGCATAGATATTACCAATCCCCGCCACCATCGCTTGATCCAACAGGGCATTTTTCACCGGCCGCTTCCGTTTAAACCAGGTCTGCATATAGTCCAGGGAAAAATCATCGGCAAAAGGCTCTGGCCCCAGCCGCTGCAGCCCCGTCATAATCTGATCGGGCTGCTCCCCAGGCGGCACCCACCACAAACGCCCAAAGGTCCGCTGATCCACATAGCGTAGCTCTTGGTTGTGATCAAAAAAGAGTCGAACGCGACAGTGAGACGACACGGGCATCGACTGGTCAACCCACAAAAGCTGCCCCGTCATGCGCAGATGACACCCCAACCAACCGGCTGGTTGATTGCGTCGCCGTAACACCGCCAATAAATACTTTCCCCGCCGCTGCCATGAGACGATCTCGGCACCAATGATGGCGGGCAAAAATTCTTCAATAAAAAGGGGGTGGGCAATGCTGCGATCTAACAGCACATCCCCACCCCGAACAGGATGATGTAGAGTAACTCGACTGAGCCCTCGTCGGACAGTTTCTACCTCAGGAAGTTCTGGCAAGGCTCATTAGACAAACAACTCTGTCAATTCTACCAAGCCAGCCTAGACCCAGCGATCTACTTGACTTCCTTTAATTCAGCTTCAGCAAAGTTGTTGGTGTTAACGCCAGCGTAGTTAACCTTATCAAACCGAACAACAACCGAGTACTTGATACCACTTTCGTCAACGGATGCAACCTTCCCAGTATCTTGGTACCAGTAGGATTCTTTCCGGAGGATACGTACTTTAGATCCACGCTTAACCATGAATAAGCCTCTCTTGTTCAAAGACGGGTAATTTATGCGAGCAGCAAGCTACCTCTCACAAGGTTACTACTCCCCAGAACGGAACTCACATTCTCAGCATTTAAGAATTGTTGCATATCGAAGATTTTAGACATATTTCTTTAAAAATCTCCTCCATAAAAAATAGGAACCGTTAGTTATTAAACCTAACGGTTCCTACAAAATAGGTGAATTGTTCCAAATGGAAAGAACAGAGATTAAATACGAGGTGTCGGTAGCTCCGGCAAAGTACTGATGGTAGACACAACATCCGCAGACGGCGGTGGTGGAACATCCTCAGCTGTCTCAGCCCCAGCAGATGTAACAAACCGCTCTACTTCAATCCCGTTCTCCACCAAAATAACTCGTGGTTCTAGGGCACTAGTATCAATCCGCTTTACAATGACGCTTCCCCCAGCAATGCGCTCCCCTTGCCGAACATACCGTTCTACCTCATCTGGGGCCTGAACGATGGCATAGGGCGCTCCACCAATGTCTATCACGCCTGAAACCCTTACAGCTCTGGCCGTAGTCGGTTGTGGAATCTCGGGTAAGGCGGCTATTTCAGGAAGACTTGAGGTCACCTGACGCGGTGCTGCCACTTCTGGACGGGTCTGCTGCTGTTGGGCAGAGGAGGAGGCAGCATTGCTTCCTGCAGATGCACTGCTGCCTCGATTGGCATTACTAGTTGCTGCTGAGCTAGCTGAGCCTGCACCACCACGGGAAGCAGTTGAGCCCGATGGAGAGAAGTTGGAACTAGAAGCAACTCGCCGATTATTGGAGCTACCGTTGGCACCATTTGTGGACGAGCCAGGCACTTCAATAGGCTGAGGCGGAATCAGAGGAATGGTTAACTCTGCGAACGGGTCAGAACGAGTACGCTCTACTCCTATGGTGCGTTCATTTGGATCAGTAGACTGAATCAAATCACGGGCAACGACCGTAGGAGAGTTGGCTGAGACTTCAACCAAATCACCAGACTCTTCACCGTTTGGAATCCCAGGCAGGTCCCCATCGGCTACGGTGGGTACCGGATTGTTGACCTGATCCGTTGGGGTAGTTGGATCTTCAGTAACATCGCTGTTGCGATCAAAGAACCCACAACCGCTCAGGGAAATTGCCCCAGTCGTTATTAGCAATACCAAGAGCAGACGCTGCATCTTTACATCCTCCAAGGACTTTTGTTCGCAGATTATAAATCAAGTTCTGTCAAATGCATAGAGATTTAAACAAAATCCTTTCCTTCTTCCTCGGTAGGGGCCATTAAATCCCTTAATCGCTTCAGGCCACTCTTAACTCGACGAGAAACGGTAACAGCACTAATCCCAAGGCGTTCAGCTGTTTCCTTTTGGGTCAGATCGTGTAGAAAAACGAATTCTAGGACGTCTTGTGTTCTACGCTCTAGCTGGGCTAAGCCCTGCTGGAGACGAATACGATCTTCCTGGGCCAACTGAAAGCTCCGGTATTTTGGATCGGGCAGCAAATCACTCAAGGAGGCGGAACCACTCCCTTCTTCTTGAATCGGAGCATCTAAGCTCAACAGTGAGCGGTTACGACTGGCTAGCTTCACATCCTGCCATTCTTGAACCGTAATTTTTAGGCGATCGGCAATTTCCTGATCGGTGGGCTTGCGATTTAAGGTTTCTTGGAGTTCACGAATGGCGCGGGCCGACTGGTGCTGCAGCGATTGCCAACGTCTTGGAATGCGCACAATGGCGCTGCGATCGCGCAAATAGTGTTGAACCTCACCTCGAATATAGGGAATTGCAAAGGAGCTAAATGCATAGCCCTTGGACATGTCGAAGCGCTCGATAGCCCGAATCAGCCCTAGACTACCCACCTGCATCAAGTCGTCAAAGGTTTCATTGGAATGGTGGAGCCAATGATGGGCTTCTCGACGAACCAAGCCAAGGTTCATTTGTACTAGTTTATTGCGTAACTCAGGCAAACGATTTTTTTGGTAATCGTTCAATATCTCCAGAGTTTCGCTTTTGAGCGCTTGGTTGAGTTTGGAAGACGACATGGGGAACCCCTTTGAAGGATAGACCACTGCCATACCCATTGGGATAGAAGCAGTATTAGCTACGAATGGCAGAAACCGTAAATCAGGAAACAAACGGTAATTTTAAGGTGATAGTTCAATAGTGAACATCATGGATCAAGATCACAGTGACTGAAATCACACCCCGTAACCATTCAGTCCAGGTTACTCGGTCCAAAATTCCGTGAGAATAGCGTATATGCGGAAGTCTACGCCGCCGCAGGTAGGTGAAACTACCATGTGCCCCCCATTCTTTATGGACGCTTTACCTAGAGAGGGCCTCTTTAAAGCAAAAAGGA
>CALHGI010000256.1 GCA_938029995.1 uncultured cyanobacterium
GCAAGGGCTCACCGTTAGTCAGCTGCCCCTAGAGGGTCGATCGGTTACAGCCTGGAGCCGTTTAAAGACCCGTATGGATACCCGCAATCGAGAAACTACGGTTGAAACAGATCTTGTGGGTGTACATACTAAAGTCGGCGACTGTGATGTATTTGCCACATCCATGGGTGGATTGACCGCTGCTTTAGCAGCCCCAACCAATCCCCTATCTAACACTCAGCGATTTCAGCGCACCATACAGTCAATGGATAGGCCGAATCAAGGTTATATCTATGGAACTTGGTCAGAGCTAGATCGTCTGTTGGAAAGTAATCGCTGGTTTTCCTTAGCAAGGCCGATTTTGCAACCGTGGAGTCAATCGATTGATGCCATTTCAATCACCAGTTATGCCCAAACAGTTAATCAATCGACCGGAACAGTGTCAGTTTTATTGAAGAACTAACTGTTCTATGCTGCAGGCAAGGAATCCCCTAGTGGGCAGCCTAGCGTAAATGGGGACGAACACTTTTTACCCCAATTGGCTCAGCAGCCTCCACTGATGAGCCTGGTAAAAGTGCTAGTTTTGAACATCTGTAAAGCTAAACTATAAATTATTGATATTTAGCCATGACAATATCTATGGACTTAGGTGTTCATGTAATTGAGCCCAGCGGTATCTTAGACGGTACCCAGACCAATGCATTTCGTCAGCAAGTGACCGTTGCGCTGGAAAAAGGGACCAAAGTGCTGCTAATTGATCTTAAGGACATCACATTTGTAGATAGTTCAGGTCTGGGAGTCTTGGTTGCCTGCCTAAAGAACGCACGCACTGCTGGTTCCAAAATGTATATTTGCTCCATCAACGATCAAATCCGCATGCTTTTTGAACTCACCAGCATGGATCGGGTATTTGAAATCTTCCAAGACCGGGCCGCTTTTGACGCCGCTGTGCTCAAATGATTTCCATAAGAGTTTGAGCAATTTGATAATTTTTAGCCCGCTTACGCCTAGCGGGCTTATTTTTTGCCAAAAAGTTCGGACTTACGCCTAAAGCTGCCTCAACGATTCTATCTAGATTGAGTAGACTAAAGGTATCCGCGTCTTTGAAATTTATTACAAATCTATGGTGCTTTTTGGACTTGGTGGCTTAGGCAAAAAAGCGGTAATCCCGTCTCCCACAGATGCATTGCCAGGCCGTTCTGAAAAAATGCCTGTTCCTAAGCAGCATTTCGTTAATGGCAACCCATTACAGCCGCCCTTCCCCGAAGGGATGCAGACAGCTATGTTCGGTCTGGGCTGTTTTTGGGGAGCCGAGCGCCGCTTCTGGCAACAGGAAGGTGTATTTTCCACCGCCGTCGGCTACAGCGCTGGCCACACCCCCAACCCCACCTACCGTGAGGTGTGCTCGGGGATGACTGGACATAACGAGGTGGTACTGGTCGTGTTTGACCCTAGCGTCATTAGCTATGACCAGTTACTCAAGGTATTTTGGGAAAGCCACAATCCCACCCAAGGCATGCGCCAAGGCAATGATGCAGGAACGCAATACCGCTCAGGAATTTATGCCTATTCCCCTGAGCACAAAGCGGCTGCCGAGAAATCCTTAACCATGTACCAGGAAGCCTTAACAAAAGCGGGCCACGGCACAATCACAACTGAAATTTTGGCCGCGCCTGAGTTTTACTATGCAGAGGACTACCACCAGCAGTACTTAGCCAAAAACCCTGGCGGATACTGTGGCCTGGGCGGCACCAATGTTACCTGCCCCATTGGCGCGGGAGTGACCTCCGAGGGTTAATCGGAGACATACAGGGTATACAACATCACATCGCATAAAAAGCCTTCACCGTTGGGTCTTGATGCCCGACAGGGAAGGCTTTTGTTATAAGTCGTCCACGAATTTGGTCACGAAGGCCTAACCGCTTCCAGTGCTTTAGCCTAAAACTGTTTTAGAAAACGTAAGTCGCTGGCATAGAGTCGACGAATATCGTCAATCTGGCTCTGCACCATCGCCAAACGCTCCACCCCTAGGCCAGCGGCAAAACCACTATAGATCTCTGGGTCATACCCCACAGACTTGAGCACATTAGGGTCAATCATGCCGCAGCCCAGCACCTCTAGCCATTTCCCCTTCCATTTCACATCCACCTCAGCCGAAGGCTCAGTGAACGGAAAATAGCTAGGTCGTAGGCGCACTTCAATATCACCAAATAGGGCTTCTAAAAACAGCTGGATGGTGCCGCGCAAATCGGCAAAGGTGATATTTTTATCAACCGCAAAGAATTCAATCTGGTGGAAGACAGCTGCATGGGTAGCGTCCACCGTATCGCGTCGGTAGCAACGGCCAGTGGCCAATACCCGCAGCGGTGGCTCATGGTTTTCCATGTAGCGAATTTGGGTATTGGAGGTGTGAGTACGCATCATTTTGCCGTTGGGCAGGTATAGGGTGTCCTGCATATCCCGTGCCGGGTGATCGGGCAAAAAGTTAAGCGCCTCAAAATTGTAGTAATCCTCTTCAATTTCAGGGCCACTAGCCACCGTATAACCAAGACCGATAAAAATGTCAGTAATTTGGTCAATGATGCTGTTGATGGGGTGGACTCGCCCTTGGGGCAAGTAGGTGCCTGGCATGGAAACGTCCAATGTCTCAGCCTCTAGCTGGGCTTGGATTTTGGCGTCTTGCAACGCAGTTTTACGCTCATCAATACCGGTTTGCAAGGCGGTTTTGACCTGGTTAGCCAGGGCCCCAATGCGGGGGCGATCTTCGGTGGACAACTTGCCCATGCCACCTAATATTTTAGAGAGCTTCCCCTTTTTTCCCAGATAACCCACCCGAAACTGATCGAGTTCATCTAGGGTGCTCAGGGTTGCGATCTCATCGCTAGCTTCTTGCTGTAATGTACTCAGTTGCTGCTCTAGGTCGGTGGTCATACTGGCCAAAAGGTCGAAACGGAGGGGCATAAAAGACAATCTTTAGTCTACACCGAAGCTTTGATTCCCCATGAAACTATTAATCAGCAACGATGACGGTATCTTTGCCACGGGCATTCGTACCCTCGCCAATACCTTGGCCAGCAAGGGACACGAAGTAACTGTAGTCTGTCCCGATCGAGAGCGCTCTGCCACCGGGCACGGGATTACCATGCATCGCCCCATTCGAGCGGAACAGGTATCCTCCATCTACCGCGACAGCATTGCCGCCTGGGCCTGCTCGGGAACCCCGGCCGATTGCGTAAAACTGGCCCTTGACGCATTACTGGACCATCCCCCTGACTGCGTTATTTCAGGCATTAACCACGGGGCCAATTTGGGCAATGACGTTCTTTACTCAGGCACAGTTTCAGCAGCCATGGAAGGTCTACTAGAAGACATTCCTAGTTTGGCCGTGAGTTTAGCCAGTTTTACCCATGCCGAGTTCCAACCAGCCGCAGATTATGTTTGCCAGCTAGTGCCGCAGCTAACCCAGTTAGACCAGCCCCTACTGCTTAATCTAAATATTCCAGCGATCGCCAAAACCAACATCAAAGGAGTGACATTGGCCCGCCTAGGTGTGCGTCGTTACCGCGATCTGTTTGAGAAACGGGTTGATCCCCGAGGAAAAACCTACTATTGGCTAGCAGGCGAAGTCTTAGAAGAAAGCGATAACGATGTGCCCCGCAGCTTGCCCAACAGCCTGAGCCCAGAACAAAATACGAATTTTATGACCCAATTCATAACGGATGCCAAGGCGATTCAAGCTGGCTACATCACAGTTACACCGCTACACTACGATCTCACGGCTTACCATGACCTAACCAAATTGCAAGGCCATTTGCCTGGGCTGATCCCCACCAAACAGGACTAGCGCGCCTATTTTTGGAATAGCTTTGGGCAAACTGGCTGTAAGCAATATCGACTAACCCATAAAACAGTTATCAGTAACGCTAAACGCACCTAAGCCCTTGGACTTACTATAAAAATCTTAATAATTACAGATGTGCGCTTTATGGCTTGATCTATAAAGACAGTCTAGGTTTATGGGGATTTTGTATAAAGCTCTAGGTAGGATTATTCCTGATTACCACCTATTTTTTCAGAAAAAAGGGGGATACGCTGCGCTAGTGGGTTTTAGAAAGCCAGGCAACTACCATTAAGCAAAATTCGCATCCCCCCATTAACGTCATTTTTAGCCACTGATGTCCGACTCGAATACTCAATTTACGATTCATTTTTGGGGAGTCAGGGGAAGCATTCCCTGCCCAGGTGCCGCAACGGTTCGCTACGGTGGCAACACATCCTGTCTAGAGATGCGGGTTAACGGTGAGCGTTTGATTTTTGATGGGGGCACAGGGCTGCGGGAGCTGGGCCAACAAATATTAGACGAAGGCCAGTCTGTTCAAGCCAGCATGTTCTTCACCCATTCCCATTGGGACCATATCCAGGGCTTTCCCTTTTTTGTCCCTGCCTTTTTGCCGAGCAACCAGTTTGAGGTGTACGGCGTTATTTCGCCCAATGGCGCCACCATTGAACAGCGGCTCAACGATCAAATGCTGCATCCCAACTTTCCAGTCCCCCTACAGATTATGCAGGCGCAGCTGAAGTTCTGTGACCTATCCATTGGGGAAACGGTCGCCATTGGTGACATCAATGTGATCAATGCCCTACTCAATCATCCAGGTGAAGCGGTCGGGTATCGAGTGGAATGGAATGGCTTGGCGGCGGCTTACATTACCGACACTGAACACTTCCCCGATCGGCTAGATGAAAACGTACTGCATCTGGCTCAAAATGCTGATGTGATGATCTATGACTGTACCTATACGGACGCAGAATATCACTCTGAAAGCAGCAGCAAAGTAGGGTGGGGCCACTCTACTTGGCAGGAGGC
>CALHGI010000257.1 GCA_938029995.1 uncultured cyanobacterium
CTACATAGGCATTGAGGATGTCGATGGCGATACTCACCAGGGCAACAATGGTGCCAAAAAATGTCATGAGTCCCTGCACCACTTCGTAGTCTCGCTGGGAAATGGCTTCAAAGAAACGATTGGCTAACCCTGGCCAGGAAAAAGTGACTTCGGTTAACACGGTTCCCCCGAGCAAGGAGGCGAAGGTTAACCCAAGGATAGTGATGACGGGAATCAGCGCATTCTTGAGGGCATGGACCGTAATGATACGAAATTCAGGAATGCCCCGAGCGCGGGCGGCTTCGACATAGTCAGCGCGCAGGGTTTGCTTGAGGTTCACCCGCACCATGCGCTCGAATACACCGCTAATTAGAATGCCTAGGGTCAGGCTGGGGAGGGCGAGATGATAGACGGCGGTGCCAAACTGGTTCAGATTGCCGTGGAGTAGGCTATCGAGCAGGTAAAGCCCCGTGGGTCCAGCAGGTGGGATTTGGGCTAGGGGAAAGCGGGTGCCGATGGGAAACCACCGCAGCTGCACCGCAAAGACTAGCTGCAAAATCATGCCAAACCAGTACATGGGGGTAGCGTAGGTGAGGATGCCAAATAGCCGTCCGCCTGCATCAACGGGGGTATTGGGCCGGGAAGCGGCAATGGAGCCGACGGTCATGCCGACGATGGCGGCGACGGCCAAGCCGCAAATGGTGAGTTCGACGGTGGCAGGGAAATGATCGCCAATGATTTGCCACACCGTTTGGCCCTGGCTGGCAATGGAACTGCCGAGGTCAAATCTGAGCAAGTGCCCTAGGTAGTCTAGGTATTGTAAAAATAGGGACTTATCGAGGCCGAGTTGCGATCGCAACGCCTCCTTGGCCTCAATCGGAGCCCGTGGCCCCAATAGCGCATCCACCGGATCCCCCGGCGTCGCCCGCATCAGCAAAAACACCACCGTGGTGATCGTCCAGATCATCAACGGTGCCAGCATTAACCGCGACAGAATGTAATAACGCAGTGCATTGGACCGAGATGACATGAATATTCCCCATAGCTAACCTAACCGTCCCGTTGTAGGAGCGTTGCATGCAATGCCCCTACAACGGCCATACCATCACTTACTTGTTAATTTGCCAGAGCAAAAACTGCTGATTTGGCTCAATGGCCACCCCACCCACACCCGAGGCCGAAAACACATAGTCCTTGTTTTGCCACAGGGGAATGTAGGGCACATCATCCACCATGACTTGCTGCAGGTCCTTAAACAAGCCATTGCGCACCGACTCATCGAGTTCCGCACTTTGCTTTGCTAATAGGTCATTGGTCTTGGCACTGTAGTAGAACGAACCATTACCCTGGGTCGCCCCCTGCTCACACAGGCTATCTTCAGAGCCTTCGTTGCAGCTCAAAAACGGCTGCACAAAGTTGTCAGGGTCAAAATAGTCTGGATACCAGTTAGCCAACACACTGGGATAAGTCCCCTTCTCCACATTGTCCCAAAGGGTAGCCGCCTCAGCCGTATTGACCTGCACACTGACCAAGCCAG
Source organism: uncultured cyanobacterium (assembly GCA_938029995.1). Taxonomy (GTDB): domain Bacteria; phylum Cyanobacteriota; class Cyanobacteriia; order Phormidesmidales; family Phormidesmidaceae; genus Leptothoe. Next base: position 1,517 of record CALHGI010000257.1, read on the forward strand.
GTAAATTCGACTCAATCGCTTCCTTCAGGGTATTGGCCACGACGCTCCGGGTCGTTGACGAGGTGGGGTACCAAATCTCAAACTCTAACGGATTCGCCTCCGTGATACCCGCCTGCTTAAGCAGGTCTTTGGCCTTGCCATAGTCACCATCACCGTAAACCTTTTCGAATACGGGCTCATAGACCTCAAAGCTTTTAGGAATCAGGCTATATAACGGTTCTGCCTGGCCTTGGAACGCCCGATCATTAATCAGGTTACGGTCCATCATCGCTGCCACGGCCTTGCGCACGTTGACATCATCGAAGGGTGCAATCTTTTGATTAAGGGACATGTAATTCACCACGGTGGACCCAGCTTCAATCACAGTCCATCCACCCTTGTCCGAATCTCGTTCCAACGCAGCAATCTGATCAGGATCTAGGGTTTGGTAAGCCACATCTAACCCCCCCGACTGAAACGTGTTGTACAGGTTCGCTGGGCTAGTAAAAATCTGAATATCGATGCCCTTATTGCCAGGTGTGGCCCCCCAATAGTCTGGGTTAGCATCCAGTTTGATCACATCACTACTAAAAGAAGCCAGCTTATAGGGTCCAGAACCGATAAATTCTTCAGGCTTAAACTGGGCATCCCCAATGGTGTAAGTGTCGCTTGGCACAGGCGTCACCCCCCAAAATGTAAGTAGAGAGGTAAAGGCAGCAAATGGCTGTTTTAGAGTGATGGTCAGCTCATAGTCACCAGTGGCCTCCACCGTTTCAATTTTTTCCGATAGCAAGAACGCTGGCCGACCGCCATTGTCCATAAAGCGCTGAATAGAAAAGGCCATGACCTCAGCGTTGAAGGCAGAACCATCGTGGAGCGTCACCCCTTCACGCAATGGAATCGTATAGGTCAGCCCATCCTCACTGATGGTGGGCATCTCCGTCGCCAACTGCGGTTCTAGGTTGGTAGTGCCCGGCCCATAGGTATAGAGCCGATCCCCCAGGTTGTATAGCAAAATGCCTGGAAAAATTTCGTAAGCGTCAGCCGGGTCGAGGGTACGGGCACTCAGGGTGGTTCCCATGGTGATCCGCCCGTTGTCTTCCACCGGAGCCGAAGACCCCTGATCGGCACCGCCGCCGCCACAGGCCACGGTCAACACCAGGCACAGACTAAACAGGCTAATGTAACAACCCAAGGCGCGGAGTGGTCTTGACCCAAGACGCCTACCAAAAAACTGAACCAACATAAGGGATCTCCAATGCGCTAACGAACCGCGATGGCATACTCAACCTGAGCCGAAATTTAGCTCAGGTTCCAGTACAACCCATGGGTGCTAGTTTTACCATTCTCAGAGGTTTCAAGCAATTAGCTAGATGCCTGAACTGCCCATAGGCCTGATTCAAACCATGCTGGAATCTGCCATGTCCCCATGGGATGACCTTGACTCCAATCGGGTGCATTGGCTGCATGGTCTGACCGAGCAATGCTCCAGAAACCCAGATCAATGTGCCCCAGGTCTGCAGCACCCACATTTGCGAAACAAAAGAGGTTCTATAAAATAAACATCACATTTCACCCTGAACAATTGCCGCAATGTGCCGGATGAATCAGACAGCAAGACAGTCTTCGTATTTTGATTAAAGTCAGTTGCCCAATGTTGCATTGACGGCTCAGCTACATCAGAATTCTTCCTTCAATTGTGCAGACAACAGCAATGCCAACCAAGTTAGGGCCAGGAGCCTATCCATGCAAACTACGACCAAATCAGGCTTTCAACCATCAGGGCGGATGTATCTTTTGCTCGCCATCGCCATTTTTGGGGCGGCGAATGCTGTCACCCGTAAGCTAACGGAGTTGGGTGAGCTGAATCTAGTCGATGGGCGTAATCCCATTTCCTTTTGCAATGTATTATTCGTTGGCAACCTGTGTGCGCTCATTTTATTGGCCATCACTTACTCCCGGGAGTGGCGTAAGCCCGTACTACAAAAAATTCAGTGGCAAGATTGGCTGTCCATGACCGTGGTCGCCATCTTAGGGGCCGCCCTTGTGCCCACCCTGATTTTTACAGCCCTAGCCATCACCCCCATTAACAACGTTATTTTAATCAGCCAAATTGATACGCCCCTGGTCCTAGCCTTATCGGTGTGGGTCTTGGGAGACCGGGTGAATAAGTGGGTGGTGGCTGGAGCGGTGGTTTCCTTTCTGGGTGTTGGCCTCACGGTTTTAATTCAGCCTCCTGGTGCTGACCACATGATGACCATGGGCGTGGCGATTGGTCGAGGCGCATTCTTGACCGTAATTGCGGCTGTGATCAAAGCCATCGCCAATCTGGTGAGCAAGATTAGTCTGCGAGAGATTCCTTTAGGAATTTTTAGCGTCTTTAGAATGTTGGTGGGCACTATCTTCTTTTTTGTGGTCACGATTGTTCTCTACGGGCCTGAGCATTTTATGGATGTGGGGTCTCCATTTTTATGGCAATGGATGCTGTTTTACTCTGCCATCATTGTTGTTGCAGGCCAAGCCCTATGGTTTAACGGCCTCAAACGGAGTACCGCCAGTGAAGTCTCCTTTGCCACGGCCTTTAATCCCATTGTGGGTATTCTCTCCGCGTTTGTTCTGCTGGGTGAGATTCCCACCCTGGGCCAATATATAGGCGGAGTCGTGATTCTGGCGGGTGTTGCCTTAAACCAAATGGGCGTACAGCGATTGAATCTTATGCGGCCTTCCCAACGGCCTAGCCAAAAGGAAATGAGCGAGGCGGGTGGGTTCAAAGGTATTTAGGCTGCT
>CALHGI010000258.1 GCA_938029995.1 uncultured cyanobacterium
CTTTAGATCTTGAAGCACTCAACCAAACCTTACAGGGTATGGATGCCGCTGAGTTCGTTGCCTGGGGGGCCGATACCTTTGGGGAGACCCTGGTGATGAGTACCAGCTTTGGCATTCAGTCGGCCGTTATGCTGCATCTGGTGACCCAGGTTGTGCCCAAGATTCCCGTCATCTGGGTGGATACGGGTTATTTGCCTGCGGAGACCTATCGGTTTGCTGACGAACTGACCCAGCGGCTGAACCTCAACCTGCAGGTGTATCAATCGGCCATGAGCCCGGCGCGGATGGAAGCCTTGTATGGACGGCTGTGGGATCAAAATAATGTGGAAGCCTTCAATCGTTACGACCAAATCCGCAAGGTTGAGCCGATGCAGCGAGCGCTCAAGGAACTGGGGGCCAATGCCTGGTTGGCTGGATTGCGGGCTAATCAGACCTCCCATCGTCAAAGCCTAGGCCGTATCGCCCAGCAAAATGATCTGTACAAACTGCATCCGATTTTGGCTTGGCATTCACGGGATATATATCAGTATTTGACTAGCCATGGTTTGCCCTACCACCCATTCTTTGAGCAGGGCTACGTGTCCGTGGGGGATTGGCATTCTAGTCGTCCGTTAACGGATGCTGATGATAATGAGCGCGACACCCGGTTTAAGGGGCTCAAGCAGGAATGTGGTTTACATCTGCCGCAGACCCAGGGGGAAGCGGAGAGTTTGAATTCGAGTTCGTTGTAATGCGGCTCAGGGTAACGCGGTTCAGACTAACGCGGCTCAGGCTAGGGGGCAATAGGCCCCACCTGCGGGGCGCACCCATGGGCTGTGGGGTATCTCTAGGGGAAATGGCATAGGGCGGTGGTATGGCGATTTCTCCTCTGACTAAGCCTTTTGCCTTGGGGGCTAGTGATAATAGGGTCCTGGGGTTTTTGGGGCTGTTTCTGGCCGGGGTTTTGATGGGGCTATGGCCCGCTTGGCCCTTGGCCTGGGTGGCCTTGGTGCCCCTGTGGTGGGTCATTCATCGGGGCACTGGGCTGCGGCAAAGTATGGGGTGTGCCCTGGTGTGGGGGGTGGGGTATAACGGGGCCATGTTGACCTGGGTGTTGCATCTGCATCCGTTGACCTGGTTGGGGGTGCCTTGGTTGGGGAGCATTGCGATCGCAACCGCCGCCTATGGCTTTGTCACCTTTTGGGGGGCGGGCATCGTCGTTGCCTGGGCCATGGCTATGGCAGCCCTGCCGCAAATAACATCCTTGGGGCCGCTCGGTCGAGTGTTGGTGGGTACGGCCCTGTGGTGTGGCATGGAGGCCCTGTGGAGCTGTGGCCCCCTCTATGGAACGTCCCTCGCCATTACCCAGAGCCCCGGCAATTTGGTGATTGCGCATTTGGCTCGCCTATCGGGGGATTTAACCATTACGGTGGCCATTGTGGCGGTGAATGGGGTGCTGGCCTTGGCGCTCCATTCCCAGGCTCGGCGCTGGTTGGTGATGGCGGTGGGGGTATTTGCGATCGCCCATCTCCTTGGCTGGGGACTGTATCAACAGCCGCTCCAGGACTCACCGGACAATGCCATTAAGGTGGGTCTGATCCAGGGCAATATCCCCAGCCGAGAAAAGCTAACCTATCGGGGGGTACGCCGCGCTGAAGAGATATACCGCAACAACTATCGGCTCTTGGCGCAGCAGGGGGCCGATGCGGTCCTGACTCCGGAGGGAGCCATCCCTAAACTATGGCAACCAGAGACCAGTCTCTTTGGGGACGTGGTGCAGGAAACGGGTATTCCCCTATGGCTGGGGACATTTACCATGGTCCCCCAGGATCAACGCCATATTCACCAGAGTTTAGTGGAGATTACCCCCAGGGGCACAACCCAGTACAACAAAATCAAGCTGGTGCCCCTGGGGGAATATATCCCCCTACAGTCCCTATTGGGCGATGTGATTTCTAGGCTTTCACCCATTAGCCCCGACATGGTGCCGGGGCGACCCGCCCAGCGGTTTGACACAGCCCTAGGCCCAGCCGCTGCGGGCATTTGTTACGACTCAGCCTATGGCTGGATTTTTCGGCAGCAGGTGGCCCAGGGGGGGGCGTTCATTATTACAGCGTCTAATAATGATCCCTATCCCCCCAGGATGATGAAGCAGCACCATGGCCACGATGTGCTGCAAGCAATTGCAACGGATCGGTGGACGGCACGGAGCACCAACACAGGAGTATCGGCGGTGGTGAATCCCCATGGTCAAACCCAGTGGCAGTCAGCGCCCAACGCCTATGCCACTCATTTGGCCACTATGTATCGACGGCATACAGAAACCTTGTATGTGAGATGGGGCAATTGGTTGGTGCCATTGTTATTGTTAGGTAGTCTTTGGGTCATACAGCAGAGGCGATCCTAAGCCCGAGCCCATGGTGGATATGGTCCGTCAGGTTAGTCCATCCCATGGGCCTCTCTAAACGTGTTAACTTTCAACAGCTAACCTGACGCGCAAATGGCCTCATACATTTGCGCCATACAGTGCCCTAAATTTCCTGTCCATCCTGAGCACTACCGTCCGATTTTGGATGATGTTAAACGAGTGCATATCTTAGACCATCTGCTATGGAATTACCCCGGACCCGCGAAATAGAGGCCATTGCTAAGGAGCTGATGCAACAATTGGAGGAATCTCCTCAACAGCCATCCACCGATACCTTGTATGGCGTACTCCTGGCCAAAACTGCGACCGGCGAACAGAAAATACTGAGGGGCTTCTCGGGCCTATCGAATGGCCAGGGGCGGGTGCCGGGGTGGGTGCCTCCGATCGCAGTTTCGGTGCAGATGTCCTTGGTTGAACCCAAAGTTTTGACAACGCTGAATCAGCTAAAAGCAAAGATTGTCAGCCTCAGCCAGATCCCGGAACGGCCTGTATATGAAAGGATATCTAGGCGGTATGACCGCCGATTGGACCAGCTAGCCCTCGAGCATCGACAGAAAAAGCAAGCGCGCGATCGCAGCCGCACCCACTACAGAAATACCCTACAGGGCGATCCCCTCACCCAAGCCCTGCAAGCGCTAAACCAGGAAAGTCAACAAGATACCCTCGAATATCGCAAACTCAAGCAGGCGCACCATCAGGTCCTGGCGCCCTTAATCACCAAAATCACCCAAGCCGATCAAACGATCAAACAACTGAAGCAACGGTACATTGGCCTGTCTAAGAAGTGGCAGCAGCAGATGCAAATCGCCTATGGCGCTGAACGGCTGGGGGAAGACCATCGGTTGGATTTAACGGCCTGGGTCGACTACCTGGGTAACGTTCCCCTCGATATTTGCCAGCGAGCCGACGCTAAATTGCTGCACTATGCGGCGAGCCATCGTCTACAACCCCTGGCCATGGCGGAGTTTTGGTGGGGCTATCCCCAAGTGAAATTTCATCCAGAAGATTTCTACGACGCCTCTCCAGAAGAGTGGACATTGCTAAGACAAATTTCGACAGTGTCTGCACCCGCGTTACCTGATTCCACCGCCCCGTTGCCGATTCTCTACCAGGACAATGCCCTCATTGTGGTGGATAAACCCCCAGGGCTGCTATCGGTGCCTGGACGGCGATACCATTTGCAAGATAGCGTGCTCAGTCGCCTGCGCTATCAGCTACCAGCCCATAATTTCTTGCAGGTGGTGCACCGGCTTGACCAGGCCACATCGGGCATTTTAGTGCTAGCAAAATCTGCCGATGCTCACAAAGCCCTAGGGCAGCAGTTTGCCCAGCACCAGGTACACAAAACCTACGAAGCCATCTTGAGTCGGCCCATTCCTAAGGGGGCTGGCACCATTGACCTGCCCCTGTGGGGCGATCCTGCGGAACGGCCTAGGCAATCAGTCAATCTGGAACAGGGAAAACCCAGCATGACCCATTTTCAGATGTTGCAAACCGGCCAACAGCCTAGGGTTAAATTTCTGCCGCAAACCGGGCGCACCCACCAGCTTCGGGTCCATGCAGCCCATCCCCAGGGGCTAGATTCGCCCATTCTGGGGGACTCGCTATATGGGCAGCCCCACCAGGAAAAGCGTTTGCTGTTGCATGCTACGTCCCTAGAGTTTATTCATCCGGTCACACAAGAGCCATTGACGTTCAAGAGCGATGCGCCCTTCTAAATGCGGACACCACTGTCTATTGGTCAACCGATTGATTTCTAACTCAAGGCAGACATCATTGCTTGTTGGGCGACGCTTTGATACAGGCTGGTGAAATGTGTCCTCAGCACTTGGGCATCGCTGGCGGGTAGGGGCATGGGGCCGAGTAAATCCAATACGGTTTGATCGGCGGGGATAATCACCACGAGGGAGGAATCTAGGTCATCCTCGTACTGCCAAAAGTTTGCTAAATCTAGGGTTTGGGCCTTGGGCTCGGGGGCAACAAAAACCTCTTCGGCATCTTCGGCAACGGCTTCGACCGGATTCTCTTCTACCTGTAGTTTTCTCTTTTCGCGGATGGCTTCAATGATTTGTTCTTTGGTGCGGCCCCGTAGCTGGAAGAGAACAAAGGGGTCTTCTCGGAAAAAGTCGGCTAGCTGGTAGTAGACGGCCGCAATGTGTTTACAGGGATTTTTGGGGTCGGGGCAGTTGCATTTGGAATGCACGTCCGCCAGGGTAAAGGGAAACAGGCTTAGCCCATTGGAGGTAAATACATTTTCAATGTCTGTGGGCATTTCACCCGCCAGTAGCTGGGCTGAATAAATCGCTTTTTGGGAGAGGGTGTCGATGACAAAGCTCCAGTCTTCATCGGCAAAGCGATCAATCCAAATGGATAGCTGATAAGGGTCTGCCGCCGTACCTTGGACTGAGGAAAAGACCTTAGATTCTTTGAAATCTAATTTGAGGATGTGGCCTTCGCGGGCATAGCGACGGCCCCGTTCTAGGCGTTTTTTGAATCGGTAGGAGTTGAGCAGGTCCACCCATTGGAGCACCCACCAGGCTTCTGATTCTGATTCGTAGGGGTTGTTGGCTTGGTAGGAGGTCATGGGGGGTGTGGGTGGAGGGTGACTTGTGCTGGAGGGGGACGGGGGGAGCCGTTGTCCCGTTGAACCCCGTCTGTTGGTTGAGTCTTTGGTTGAGTCTTTAGTTGAGCCTTTTTTTCTGCCGAGCAGGGCTTAATTGGGGATTTGGCTCATTTTTTCCAAGTCGAGTACTTCGTTTAGTTTATCTTCGGGCATCAGGTTTTTTTCTAATACGAGCTGACGTAGGGATTTGCCGGTTTCTAAGGATTCTTTGGCGAGGTTGGCGGCGTTGAGGTAGCCGATGTGGGTGTTGAGGGCGGTGACGAGGGCCAGACTGCCTTCGGCAAATTCGCGGCAGCGTTCGGGGCGGGCGGTGATACCGGCCAAACAGCGTTGGTCTAGGGACTGTATTGTATGGCCCAGGATTTCGATGCTGTGGATTAGGTCGTAGGCAATCAGGGGCATCATCACATTTAGCTCTAGCTGGCCTGCTTGGGCTGCGTAGGCGATGGCCTGATCGTACCCCATGACTTGGAAGCAGACCATGGAGGTCATTTCGGCCATGACGGGGTTATATTTCCCTGGCATGATGGAGGAACCGGGCTGGACGGGGGGGAGCTGGATTTCCTTGAGGCCGGTTTTGGGGCCGGAGTCTAGCAGCCGCAGGTCGTGGGAAATTTTGACTAGGTCTTGGGCCAGGTTACGCAGGGCGCTGGATACGGCAACGAAGGGGGCCATACTTTGCATGGCGGCCATGGGGTGGGGGGCACTGGTGAGGGGTTGGCCGGTGAACCCGGCTAGGAGTTCGGCGGCCCGATGGCGATAGCTGGGGTGGGTGTTGAGGCCGGTGCCGGTGGCGCTGCCGCCAAGGCCCAGCACGCAGAGATCTTGGGCGGCGGTGCGTAGGCGGCGTAGGTGGTCGGTCAGAATGACTTGCCAGGCGCGGAAGCTTTCCCCTAGGCGAATGGGGACGGCGTCCTGCATGTGGGTGCGGCCCGAACGGACGATGTCGTGGAATTCGGTGGCTTTGGTTTGGAGGGTTGCGATCGCACCTTCCACCGCTGGATATAGGGTATGTTCCAACGCCAGCAACCCGCCCACCCGGATGGCGGTGGGAATGACATCATTGGTGGACTGGCCATAGTTCACGTGGTCGTTGGGGCTCACCCGACCGTAGTTGCCCTTCTCATCTCCCAATAGCTCCAGGGCTCGGTTGGCCAACACCTCATTGATGTTCATGTGGTGGGAGGTGCCTGCCCCGGCCTGGTAGACATCCACAATAAACTGGTCCCGCAGCTGGCCCTTGAGGATTTCATCGGCGGCGCTAACGATGGCCTGGGACAGGTCTAGGGGGATGCAGGCGAGTTCACCGTTTGCGATCGCAGCCGCCTTTTTAATCAACAAGCAAGCATCCACGTAAGTGGGCAACGGCTTTAGGCCACTGATGGGAAAATTCTCCACCGCCCGCAGGGTTTGAATACCGTAATAGGCTGCCGAGGGAATGGCTTTTTCCCCCATGGAGTCTTTCTCAATGCGGCATTGGGTGGCATTAGTCATCGTCTACGTTTTACTAGGACAGTAAGCCTAATGATATTAGCGGCAGATAGAACCGCTGCCCATCCCCACGATCTGAATTGGGAATCCCGCCCGGATCTAATGGGGCACCAACTGGGGTGGCGGTGGGGCCACCAGGGTCATGGGCTCCCCCGCCGGGTGTATAAAAGACAAACAATGGGCATGGAGCCAGTAGCCGCAGTCGCTGGGAATCGCGGTGGCCGACCGATGGGGCTGACCGCCGTCCACATAAAGCGGATCTCCCAGGAGTGGGTGCCCCACGGTGGCGAGGTGAATGCGAATCTGATGGGGTCGGCCGGTGAGAATGGTCACATCTAGCAGGGTGGCCTGGGGGCGACGCTGAACCACGGTGCAGTCGCTGTGGGCCTCCAAACCGTCCGGAGTGGCCCCATAAATGTGGCCCAGTTGGGGATAGGGAATTTTACCAATGGGCTGGGTGACCGTGAACTGATCCGGCAGCGCATCCGGTAGACCATCGGCTGGCCGAACCGTCGGACCAACCAGGGCGCGATAGGTTTTCCCTAGGCGGCGCTGGCGCATTTGCTGGCTCAGGTGGGCGCGGGCCGCTTTAGTTTTAGCCACCAGCATAATGCCCGAAGTGCCCCGGCCTAGGCGATGGATCGGGGCCGCCGTGGGATGGTGCTGGCGGAGCTGCCACAGCAGCGTATTTTGCAGAAAATTGCCACCCGGCAGGACCGGCAACCCCGATGGTTTATGGACCACCAGCAGCCCATCATCCTCATAAATCGTGGCGATATCTAAGGGGACTGGGGGTTCCTGCCACGGGGGGCGATGGTAGGTAAGCTGCTGGCCAGGAATGAGGGGGGCATTGGCCTGGGTGGGCTGGCCGTTGAGGCGGACGTGGCCAGACTCGATGCGGCGTTGCCAAGTAGCCCGGTCCGAGTGGCGATAGTGGTGGGTGTAGTAGTCAAGGACGGTGGTGGAAGCTTGGCTGGGACCAGCCTGGTGGGCCCTGACACGACTCACTTGACGGGCGCTAACGCGATCGCAATAAACCCACCCATCGTTTAGCTCCGTAGGGCAGGCATGGCCCACCCTACGAGGAATTTCACCTGGGTTAGACGTTGGCAGATCGGCCAAGGAAGTTACCGCTTAAATAAACCAGCCACACCACTTTTCACCTGATCAGCCAGGGCCTGTACGCCCCCCGCAATCCCAGGTTTAGGGGGAACCGCCACGGTAATGGGCTCATCCTTAAAGGCCTTGACCCGATAGCCATATTCCAGATTGGTCTTATTTTTTCTCAAAATGGGGTAGATGCGAAATGCCCCCTGCAGTAAGTCATCCTCACTAGCAAAAATCGCCCGGTCAATATCTACAGAGCGCTTTACAGCCACCACACCCACCGGGTACCACTGCTTTTTATCCTTAATGCGAATGTGCACCTCAAACTCAGGATCGCCAGAAGAGCGGCGCTTATCCAT
>CALHGI010000259.1 GCA_938029995.1 uncultured cyanobacterium
CCATGTGTACCCATCAGGGTTGCGGTGTTGAATGGAAAGATGAGGCCTTTGCCTGCCCCTGCCACGGTTCCAAATTTAATATTGACGGCACCGTTGCCAACGGCCCTGCCACTGAGCCCTTGGCACCCTACGAAGCCATTATTGATGGTGACCTGGTGCTAGTGAAAGCAACATAGGCAGGTTATTGTCAATATTTCAGGACAATATTTCTTCAAGGATTTATAATTCCACGGCACTGGTCGTACTGCCATCGTAGCCAAAAGTCCATAGGCTGGAGTTATCCCGAAATGGACCTACGTCAGTCCTTCTTGCCAAAGTAACCAGTGCTTGTGAATTTATAATACATTTAGGTTTGCAAAATAAAATAAGTGCGCTAAGGAAATAGCGCACTTATTTTTATGGCGTGTATTTAAGAAGTGCTTTTTGAGTTTCAAGGCAGGGAGCTGACTTAAATAGTGTGCTTCCTCGTGAGTATGATCGAGGCCGCTAAGGGGGCAGGTCTAGTGCGGGCTTCGTAGGGAATAGGCGCAGCTCATCCAGCTGCTGTCAAAACAGTCATGGGTTAAAAATTTGATGTTAATCAGACGGCGTGAATCTTCAATTTGCCCCATATTCTGACTAAGGCGTTGCTGTGGATTATTGACCGATTCAGGTATGGTGTGCTGATCTCTTTCTAGGGGTGTCTCAATTAATTTGATGCCTACATCGCGTAGGTACCAAATAAAGTTTTTATGTAGTATGCATGATAGGCTTTATCCTGAAAGGCTTTATTTGATACCATCGCTGATCAAGAAGGGCCAACTATTTACCATGCCTTACTAACCAGGGGCAGAGCTTCTCTTACCCATGTTTTTATAGATAGTTGAATAGGTTGGTGAGTCTTGAATTATATTATACGACCTAATCTCATTTATAGACAGAGTATCTCAATTTTGTTTTGTTATTCCATATTCTGGTGATTTTATATTTATGGGTTTAAGGGAGAGTTATTTATCAATTAGATATTTTTTCTATGGGGTAGATGGCTATCTATCTTTAGACGTTGAGCTTGGCGCTTTGCGATATAACTTAAAAGTCTTATGAGTTGTACTGTTTTAGTCACTGGAGGTGCTGGCTACATAGGTTCCCATGCTGTGAGAGAGCTGCAACAGCATGGGTATGACGTCATTATTTTAGATAATTTAAGCTGTGGTCATCAAGACTTCGTCGACAAAGCGTTGGGTGCCCAATTCATTGAAGGCGATATCAGTGATCGCGCTCTCCTCAATCATATTTTTGCAACTTACCCTATTCAGGCAGTGATGCATTTTGCTGCCTACGCCTATGTGGGAGAATCTGTCAAAAATCCGGCTAAGTACTATAGAAACAACGTTGTTGGTTCTCTGACGTTGTTGGAAGCCATGGTGGCAGCCCAGGTGAATAAAATGATTTTTTCGTCGACCTGTGCCACCTATGGAACTCCCGATGCTCTACCCATTCTTGAAGAATCTCCCCAACACCCGATTAATCCATACGGTCAAAGTAAGTTGATGGTAGAGCAGATAGTCCAGGACTTTACGGAAGCCTATGGCCTCCAGTCAATTTGTTTTCGCTACTTTAATGCGGCTGGGGCCCATCCCAATGGCGATATAGGTGAAGACCATGACCCAGAACCCCATTTAATTCCCAAAATCCTGTATGCAGCCCTGGGCAAAGGGGAGGGTATCACCATCTTTGGCACCGATTACCCGACTCCAGACGGCACGTGTATCCGTGATTATGTTCATGTCATGGACCTGGCCCGTGCCCATGTGATGGGGCTGGGCTATTTATTGGCCGGAGGTGGGAGCACTAACTTTAATCTGGGGACTGGCCATGGTTTTTCAGTCCGTGAAATGATTCAGACGGCTCGTCAGGTTACAGGACAGCCCATTGATTGTGTCGAGTGCGATCGCAGACCTGGTGATCCACCCGTGCTCATAGCAGACTATACCAAGGCATCTAACGTGCTGGGATGGAAGGCTCAATGTTCAGATCTAAAGACAATATTGGACGATGCCTGGGCCTGGCATCAAAAGCGACATATCATACATGATAAAGATTGATAAAAACTTATACACCAAGTCTCTATTAGGGGTACACAGCCAGATTCATTAAAAACAAGCGATTTATTAAAAAACTGCACCTCAGCCATGTCTAACAGACAAGCCACCACCACGTTATCTCCACGAAACCAGAGGCCTTTGGTTTCAGTCATTATCCCCGCTTACAACGCCTCGCAATTTATCGAGAGAACCCTTACCAGCGTTCTCAATCAAACCTATGAAAACATAGAAGTTATTGTTGTGGATGATGGTTCTACTGACAGCACGCCTGAAATTGTGCAGCGGTTTGTCACCATTGATCCGCGCATTATTTTCTTGCACCAGACTAATGCCGGCGTAGCGGCGGCCCGCAACTATGCGATCGCAGAGTCTAAAGGTGACTTTATTGCTCCCATTGATGCCGATGACATATGGCACAGGACCAATGTTGAAAAACAGCTGGAAGTATTAGTGGGCAGTGATGATGTGAGCATGGTTTACTCATGGTCAATAGACATTGATGAGTCTGGCTATTTGACTGGTGGTGCGCGGATATTTCCTTAC
>CALHGI010000260.1 GCA_938029995.1 uncultured cyanobacterium
ATCAGCTCTTCTGCCTGGGTGAGATTTTGTCCCAGGTCAGGTACGCTGGTCATCTGCAATGCTGCAGCCAGATAGGATTTCATGTGGGCACTTACTGGTGAATTAACCTTGGCCCTATATTCTACGGGGCTAATTGCTCACTTGGAAAGCGCCCATTGGCCTAGGGGGGCTATACCGCTAGCAGGGCAAGCTGCCAGACCTGATAGCCTAAACGGTTGAGGTGTAGCCCATCGGTGGTGAGTTCTTGGCGAAGATTACCGGTTTCGTTGCTAAAGCTGGGGTGTAAATCTAAATAATCTAGCTGGTGGTAATCGGTGAGCTGGGCGATTTGGGTGTTGAGAGTTCGGACACGTTTGCTGGGAATGTTTTCCCAGCGGGTTGGCAGAATGGAGTGGACTACCACACGGGCTGTGGGATGTTGCTGGCGTAGCTTGGCCATGATCTGGTTGAGATTGGTCAAAATCTCCCGATCGCTCGCTCCATTTTTTAGGTCGTTAACGCCAGCCATGAGGTGGATGGTGTCGGGGTTTGTATTGGCAAATGAGGACAAACGCTGCAAAATACCGCCAGTGGTATCACCGGAAATGCCTTGATTGAGCCAAAATCGATCGCGGGGCAGCATTTCGGGGGGAAGCCACATGCTGAGGGAGTCGCCCACAACGACGGTGAGGCGATTGGTGCCTTGGCCAGATGCGATCGCATCCGCCTCCCGCTTCAGCAATCCCTGCCATTCCCCGTAGGTAGGTTGATAGGTGGCATGGGCCCACTGCCCATGGAAACTTTCCGGTGATATCCGGGTATAGAGCGAGCCAGACTGCAACGCCGCCCAGCGCTGCTCAAATAACTGAGGTCCGCTAACGGGCTTGGGTCCAGCTAGTATGGGCGCAGTTTGACGGCGCGCAACTTCCAGGGCGCGGGGGGTAGTGGCAAAGGCCGTTGGTTCAGGGCGACGGGCCGTTTCCTGTAGGTGTAAAAGTTTCTGGCGGCGAGCGGCCACTTCCCTCGAAAATTCGGGCGTCCAGGCCATCTCCCCTTGAATGGTGGGTACCGGCACCGACTGCTCAATCTGGTTGGCCGCATCCACGGCTGCTTTTGCCATCGGTGCAATATCAACGTCCGGATTTGGCCCACTAAGGGGTTCTGGAGCGGCCAGCTGTGCCATCAACATCAGTAAATCTGACATATGCCCAAATTTTCCTCGCCTATGGAGAACACGACTAAATAAATAAACCGTGCATGCCATGAAAAATCAGGACGAAACCAGTTGGGGTGTCATATATCAACAACTGTAAAGAGTTTAGGGAATAGGAGCCGTGCATGGGCAGAGTGGGCCGACGCTGAGTCCTTAGCCTTTAAAGCTCACCAAATTTACCTTGACATTAACCACCTAAATTAACGATGATTACACTCTGTGCAAAAAACTGCTCGGATCAGGTCTGAAGCAATTATTGCTACCTGTACGGCAAAGGGAGAATCAATGGTATACGCAATTATTGAAGCGAGTGGTACTCAGCTGAAGGTTGAACCAGGTCGCTTTTACGATATCAACCGTCTGGCCGTGGACGAAGACGCCAGCATCACGATCGATAAGGTCCTTCTGGTCAACGACGGCGACGACACTAGCATTGGTCAGCCCCTAGTAGATGGTGCCAGTGTTACCGGGACCGTGGTCCGACATCTACGCGGTAAGAAGGTCATCGTCTACAAGATGAAGCCTAAAAAGAAGACCCGTAAAAAGCGGGGCCATCGTCAGGAACTGACTCGATTGATGATTGATTCCATCAATATTGGTGGCAAAACGATTACAGCAGAAGAAGAGGCCCCTGCTGATAGCAAAGAAGACTAGGACATTAGAATCTGGCAGTTTATACTTAATTAAGCACGGAGATTTAAGTCATGGCTCATAAGAAAGGTACAGGTAGTACGCGGAACGGCCGCGACTCTAATTCGAAACGCTTAGGCGTTAAGAAGTATGGTGGTCAGGCAGTAACGACCGGTAACATCATCATTCGCCAGCGTGGAACTAAGTATCACCCTGGAGAGAACGTAGGTCGCGGTAGCGACGATACTCTATTCGCGCTGATGGATGGCGTGGTCACGTTTGAGCGTAAGGGTAAGAATCGTAAGAAAGTAAGCGTTTACTCAGCAACAGCTTAAAGCTGAGCCTGGCCATTCGCCCTTCTACATAGTCTAATCTTTTCAGTGCTTCCCCTCAGCATAAGCTGAGGGGAAGCACTGCTTTTAAATGCAATTTTTGTGGTGCATGAGTCAGGCTAATTGTGTCTGATGGGTCAATTAGTGACTAATTCCATTCAGCCCTCACGCCTGGCCTGAGCTATGGGCACTCGGTTAGCCCGACCATGAACCCTTCTGCCATGTGACTTGTTGATATGTTTGCATGCTACAAAATGTTGGGGCTGGTGGTGCTTGACATGTTGTTGTCAATTGAATTGTTGCGGAACAACAGACAGAAAAGTTGTTGGCGTTAGGCTAATGGCCCGTGCTG
>CALHGI010000261.1 GCA_938029995.1 uncultured cyanobacterium
TCTCTTTCCAAAGGCTTAATAAATGCCCATCGATCAACGGCTGAGAACTTCGAGAAATTTTAACCATGAAACCACAATCAATCTACATCTAGAACTGATTCCCTGCCCCTGTGTAGCTATGCATTCACCCAGTAAGAAACCCGGAAATATCAAAAATTCTGCCTTCAATAAAGTTGAATTACAGTCTGGTTTGGTACCCATTGATACCGACTAACGACATCTGTAAAAAAACAGTGCGTTACCCATAAATCATGTCCTTGATCGAAAGAGCCCCTAAGGCCAAGACC
Organism: uncultured cyanobacterium; assembly: GCA_938029995.1. Classification (GTDB taxonomy): domain Bacteria; phylum Cyanobacteriota; class Cyanobacteriia; order Phormidesmidales; family Phormidesmidaceae; genus Leptothoe. The sequence goes on from CALHGI010000261.1 coordinate 288, forward strand.
ATCAGGGCACTCCAACCCATGGGTAAGATTAAAGGCTCTTCATTGACAACCATTGGCCATAGAATCTCATCACCGTTTGTCACCATTCGGAAGAGAATTAACTCAAGAGAATCTCATCACTGTTTATTGCCACTCACTGGAGTGAAAAAATCCGGACCATCGCATCGATGTAGGGAACAACAATCGCTTGTTCATCCGGGTCTAAGGCATTGGCGATTTCTTCGGCCAGCAGCTTAGTTCCCTTAATCGTCATTTCCCAGGGAATACCGATACCTTTGTATACTAAGGCCGATAAAACCACCAGTTCCTGCTCAATTAGGTCTAAATTTCCCTGCAACACACACAACCATAAATAGACTTGAAACATACTAAAGTCTCTTAGGGTGGAATGCCTCACCCCTGGGTTATTAAACTGCCCCCTACGGCTATAATATCCACCGAAAATATGGCTCCATCGGGTATACACCGCCAAAGAAATCTCTGTCATCTTAGGCAAGATTCTCTCCATCACCTTTAAGGTGGGTGAAGTTGGGTCATGGGTGGCGGCAGCGACAAAAAACCGAGACCAGGGAATTGCCGCATATTCTTCTAGAAAGTAGAAATAGGGTGCCAACAACATTTTCTCTGCAGCACTCAAGGTTTCCAGGAACAGTCCACTACTCAAGCTAAGCTGGGTGGACAGGAAACTCCGCGCTTGCCAGTCAATGTCAATGGCATGCTGGGATTGGAATATCAACAAAAATGGATCCAGCGCCTGAGCTAACGTCGTAATCTCAGGAATGGCAAAAACCTTTGTCTGCGGATCAGATATTTTCTGTTGGCCAGGCTGGTTGGCAACAACAATTGGCGTATGGGTTTGGTAAAAATTCAGCAGGACTGGATAAATCTCGCTGGCAAACCTAACTAAATCAGCCACCCCCATCAGGTCTATGGCCGCATGGTGAGTGTACAGATCTTTTGTTCGCAGGGCAGCCCGTTTACAAAATTGACTCGTTAAATGGTCAGTAAATCTTCCACAGGTACTGCGCCGCCCCTGGGCCGAAGCAATGTCATCCAAGACGGAAGAGCTGGGATTGACCGACTCGGTAGAGGGGTTGCTCAGGGAATAAATGACGTTGTTCGATCGATAACGGGCAGTCCAAATGTCAACCAAATTCTCGGAACGGGGGAGTTCAGACAACGGTAAACGACTCTCCATAGGGCATTGTGTAATCTTGGTTTAGAGGGGGCTCAGCAATGGAAACAGGTCGAAAAGAAAACCCAATGGATTAAAGGACATCTTGCCTATATCATATAGTTCATTTTCAAAATTGAAGTATCCTGATGTGCTAACCCCCACCCCTTTCACCAGGGCTAATCTAGCCGCCATAGGGGATAGTCTCCACCAGCCAACACAACCGGTCGACCAGTTTTGGCTGCGATCGCATCTAACAAATCCCCAGTGCCATAGGCAATAAAATAATCGCTATAGCCAGGGGGGATATCAGGTACCTGGCCAGCCTCCAACAACATAAAGCCCGTCTCAGGGGCCACCGCATAGCTCAACGAAATACTGTTGCCCAATCCTGTTGACCCCAGCTGAGCGATCACTAATGGTTGGGCAGTTTGACGAATCACCTCGCCCATGGTGTTGACATGGTAGCCAATATTTTTATTCCACCAGGTAAAGGATGCGGCGCTGAGGGTGCCAGACACTAACCCTAGCGTCAACAAAACCGCAAAAATCCCCTGTCCCGAAAGGCGATACACCCCCCGATCCGATAGCACTAGCTGCCGCAGCCAACCGGCCAAGATCACCATGACCATCAACAGTGACGGAATAAAATAACGCGTGCTCACGGACAGCTGTCCACCGTTAATCAAATCCGGCAAAATCAGCCCTAACCCAGGCACCATCAACACCACAATACAAAAAGCCAGGGTGGTGGGAGCCGTCACCAGCAACAACTGCCAAAGGGCAACCAACAACAACACCAAGATAATAGGTGGAACAATATAGGTATAAAGCGATTCTAGGGGCAGTCCCAGATCAATCACCGCCGAACTGAGATGCAATCCCCAAAACTTAATCAACTGCCCCAGGGGCTGGCGAAATGACGTCCACTCAGTGGCTGAATTTAATTTGGACTGATTGCTCAAGATAACAACCATCCAAGGAGAAAAGACAAACAAGGCTCCCCCCAACGCCATGGCCCAGCGCTGCCAATGTTGACGAGAACCACAGATCAACACATAGAGTCCATGGGCCACCACCACCAAAACACTCAGCAGCGTGGTGTAAAGCATGAGTGCCAGCCCTACACTGTATAGCCCCCAATGGCGCAGAACCCTCACCCGAGGAGAACGCACCACCACAGCATCGCTAGAATATCGCCCAGACCCCCGCATTGCTCGAAGTAGGCAGCCACTGGCAAACAAAATCAAACAGGCCCATAGGCTATACTCGCGAGCCTCTTGGGCATAGAGCAACTGGATGGGAGAAAGGGCCATTAAACAGGTGGCAATCGTACTCGCCCAGCGGTCTTGCCAGAGTTGCTGACACATCCAATAGGTTAGGGGCAGCACCCCTAACCCAAACACCACCGCTAAGGCACGAAAGGACGTAACGGACGGAGAAAAGATACCCACCCACAGTCGCTCTAGCACGTAAAACAAGGGGGGATGTTCGGGGTGACTGGCTAGGGCAGACCAGGTATCGCCCCAGCGGCGGATCTGGGGAAATTGCTGCAGGGCCTGTAAGTCGGCAGCGGTCACCACAGACTCCTGTAGCAAGCGATCTTCAATGGCGGGGCCACTGTGCCCCAATACCCGAATAGAGGTAAACACCTCATCGTGCCAGTACACTTTATGGGCAACATTGGTGCAGCGCAAACCGATGCCTACTAGCAAACAGACAACAAACAAGAGTTGTAAACGCTTTTTGACTACGGCAATCGAACGAGAGCTAACCACGGCTTAGTTGTGCAGTTGGCTGCAACCATTAATCATCAATAATTAAGTTATTAAGCATACGCTAATTTTCTGGCGTATGCAGCTATAGAAATAGCATTTTGAGTCCTACAACAGTCTTAATTGCTCCATATCCGACGATTCCGACGATGAGGTTGTTCTTCGACGTTTTTTGGCAGGTACTACATGTCTATGGGCCACAAACCACGTACGCAGATCGAGACATTGCTGGGGTTCCAGATTCTCTAAATCTAACGGCTCGGGAAAGAGGCTGGGGGATTTAACCTTCGCCCAGCCAACGTCACTAGCATAGCGCTCAGCCCCAAAAGGCGTCACATTGCTTGGTAACCGTCCTAGATAAGGCACAACATTATCACGGGTCAGTAACTGACTCCGCTGCTGCTCTAGCTGCTGTACCCGCTGCGATCGCACCCGTCGATAGTCCACAATCGGAGCCGGATAGCCTGGGGTAGGCGGCGGTGTTCCTAACTGCTCTGGGGACAGATGGGCCAGCTCCGGCACCCAGCGCTGAATAAACTCCCCCGTCGGATCACAACGATCCACCGCCACCTGTTGCGGGTTATAAATCCTCGTCCAGGCCTTATCCAAACAATGGGTCACCCCAGACTGCATGGCCCACTGGTAGTGATCAATCGGACAGTCGCCGTCGATTAGGTGGCGCATAAAGTGCAATGCCCCATAGCGCCAATCTATCCCCATCAAATTGCTCAAACAGCTGGAATAGATGGCCCTTGTGCGAAAATTAAGGGCGAGGTAGCCGCCCGTGGCCTGGAGACAGCGGGCCGCGGCATCCACCATGGGAAAACCGGTCTGTCCCTGTTGCCAAGCCTGGTACAGCCCTTCGTCAAATTCCCAACCGTCCTCGTCAAAAATCCGATATAGCGATCGCAACTCCAGCTGGGGCAAATAGCGAAAGCGCTGGGTAAATCCATTGCCCCAGCGCAGCCGGGAAATCAGCTGATAAAAACTCCGCTGCACCCGACCATCACTCCGATCATCCGCCCGCTGAATCATCTGCACACAATCGCGCACGGAAATGACGCCAAATTTAATATGGGGACTCAACCCGGTCGTCACTTCAGCACTGGGATAAGACAGCTGCCAATAGTAACGCTCGGCCTTTTCCACCAAAAAACGCTGCAGCAGTTCACGGGCCGCCTGGGTACTTCCTGTGGGCACCGGTTTCCCATCCCCCCGATGCCCCAGCTGCTCCAAGTCAGGGAGCCCATCACTGACCAAGTCAGTGGGCACCTCCACCCGCCGTGGCACCGGCACCACCGGTGCCACCATCTCCTGGTACCACCACTGACGATACTGGGGATACGCCATCAGCTCAGGGCTGCTAGCAGCGGGCTCAAACCAGCGAATTTTCATCTGCCGTTCGGCCAAGACCCGAGTCACATTGGCATCGCGCACCCGGCCATAGATGCGCTCACAGTCGGTGTGGCAATAAATACCATCCGCCTGGGTGGCCTCAATCAGCTG
>CALHGI010000262.1 GCA_938029995.1 uncultured cyanobacterium
GTAACCCCTCGGAAAGGGGGTGATCGGCATAGGGAATAGGGGAGGCCTCAAAGTTGACCAGTTTGATGCTGCGCGATGTGCGTTTGCGACGGGTGATGTATTGGTTTCCCTCTAGCCACTTCAGACTGTTTTGCACACTGCCATGGGAGCGGTCGGTGCCCGTGATAATTTCTCTCACGGTGGGGCTGTTTTGATGTTTACGCCAATACGCCTCAATGAAACTCAGTACAGTTCCGTGGGGTTTGCGAACAGCCATGGGCCAATATCGTATAGGACAAATGTATTGTAGTTCAAAAGAACTAAAAATGCCTAGGGGTTTGAAAAAATGTTAGCTAAAGGGTGCGGCCTATTTCATCATGGGACAAACGGCTTGTATCTCCTGGCGTCTGTCTTTTGATAGGTTCTGGAACCCTATAATTGATTTTTGGGCGTTGCTGATCCTCGGGACGATTTTACTAGTCTCAATCCGGCTATTAGCCAGGTTTACAGATCGATTCATCCTCCAAATCAGCAACGGCGATTTTTGCACTCCCTGGGTCTCGGGCCCACCTACGTTGGGAATAGCTATGTCAGCAGATTACGAGCAGCTGGGTCAGTTTTACCTGGGTAAGGAATATAGTTTGCAGGGGAAAGAACTGCTGGACCCGCTGGTGCTCTACGATTCCCAGGACCTGACCACCCACGCCATGATTGTGGGTATGACCGGCAGTGGCAAAACAGGTCTAGGCATTGCGCTGCTTGAAGAAGCGCTGATGGATAACATTCCACTGATTGCCATTGACCCCAAGGGGGACCTGGCTAATTTGCTGCTTACGTTTGATCAGCTGAGTGCTGAACAATTTCTCCCCTGGGTCGATCCCCAGGCCGCGGCTAACCAGGGCATGACGGTGGAGGCCTATGCCCAACATCAGGCGGAGCTCTGGCAGCAGGGGTTAGGTCAGTGGGGCCAGGATTGCGATCGCATCCAACAACTACGCCAACGCTCAGAGATGGCGGTATACACACCGGGCAGTTCGGCTGGACGGCCCGTCAGTGTGCTGCGGTCCTTCGATGTGCCCCCCGATGGAGTGATGGCCGACGCCGACCTCCGGCGCGAACGCATTCAAACGACGGTGACCAGTTTACTCGCGTTACTGGGCATTGCCGCCGATCCGGTGACTAGTCGAGAGCATATTCTCCTGGCCAATATTCTGGGGGCTGTGTGGAACGACCACCAAAGCATTGACCTAGCCGGATTGATCCAAATGATCCAATCCCCGCCATTCGAACAAATCGGGGTGTTGGACCTAGAGATGTTTTACCCAGCCAAGGAACGCTTTGGGTTGGCCATGCAGCTCAATAATTTACTCGCCGCCCCTGGCTTTGAGACCTGGCGCCAGGGGGAGCCCCTGGATATCCAACAACTGTTATATACCCCAGAGGGCAAGCCCCGTGCCGCTATTTTTAGCATTGGCCACCTGGGCGAACGGGAACGGATGTTTTTTGTCACCATGTTGCTCAATAGATTACTCGGATGGATGCGCACCCAATCCGGCACCGGTAGTCTGCGGGCCATGGTTTATATGGATGAGATTTTTGGCTATTTGCCCCCCGTGGCCAATCCCCCCTCCAAGCGACCGATGCTGACCCTGCTAAAACAGGCCCGAGCCTTTGGCCTAGGGCTTGTTTTAGCAACCCAAAACCCAGTGGACTTAGATTACAAAGCCCTATCAAATATGGGCACCTGGTTTATCGGGCGGTTACAAACTGAGCAAGATAAGGCACGGGTGGCGGCGGGGCTACGCAGTGCGGCGGGGTTAGATTCTGAGGATTTGGAAACCATTCTGGCGGGCTTGGGCAAGCGGGTGTTTCTGCTGCACAACGTCCATGAGGATCGACCCGTGATCTTTCAAACCCGGTGGGCCATGTCCTATCTCTGTGGTCCCCTGACGCGGGAGCAGATAAAACGTTTGGGACCATCATCGTCAGCCCCTGATGCTAAACCGACTCCTGCCCCTAAGCCCCATCGGTCATCCCCAGCCCCCGGCGGTCAGCCGGGGACCGTCCATCACTCCCCGGTGAATGTGCCTGCGGAAATAGATGTCTATTATTTGCCTGCCATCGGAGCTGGCAGTGGTTCTGGCACCGGAGCTGACAGTGGGGCTGGCACCGAACCGGATAAATGGGTGTATCAACCGGCAGTGGTTCTGGCTGCCGATGTGCACTACATCAGTAAGACCTATGGTGTGGACGACACCCGTGCCATCACCTTAGCGGTGCCCATGGTGCAAGAGGGGGCCATGGTGGTGGATTGGGACGGTGTGATGGAGCTGCCCTTCGCCGCCGCCGATTTAGAAACCTTCCCCCAGGCCGGGGCCAGCTTTGGTGAAATTCCGCCGAAGGGCAGGCAGGCAAAGGTTTTTCTTAAATGGCAAAAAGACTTTTTACGCCATGTGCGACAGCATTACCCCTTGCCCCTATATCGGTCTAAATCACCCAAGCTATTGAGTGAGGTGGATGAACCCAAGGCTGAGTTTCTGGTTCGGCTCCGGCAGCAGCACCGGGAGCAGCGCGATCAGGCGTTGCAGAAGCTGCGCCAACGGTATGGCACCAAACTTAAAACCGCCGAAAATAAGCTCCTGCGAGCAGAGCAGGTGATTGAACGGGAACAGCTCCAGGCTAGGCAGCAACAAATGGACTCCGCCCTAGCGGTGGGTTCCACCCTGCTGGGGGCGTTTATGGGGCGTAAGTCGGGCACCCGCGCCAGACGGGCCGTACGCACCGCCAGCCGCATTGGCCAGTCCCAACTAGATGTGCAGCAGGCTAAGGAAAAGGCGAACCTGATCCGAGACGATATTGCCGCCCTAGAAAGCGAGCTACAGCAGGAACTCACACTGCTGGAAACGGAGTTTCAGCTAGATAGTTTGGTGGTGGAAGACTTGGCCATCACCCCCAAGTCCACCAACATCACCCAGCATTTGTATGGACTCCTATGGTTGCCCTACCGGCAAACAGAACAGGGGCCACTGCAGCCCCTTTGGTAGGTCTGCGGTGCTGATGTTCCTCGGGATGGTTCCATCTGAGATATTCTGATTGACTGCACGTCCACCGATCAATGCATCCCCTAAATTAGCAACGGCTTTGGCCTAGCTGCTACCCCCTGCGCCAATCCTCACCGGTACTGTCCGCCCCCATCTTATGCCTACCATCGATGTCCAAAACCTCACCAAGGTTTACCCCGTTGCCATTAAACAACCGGGCTTGGCGGGCACATTACGCCACTTTTTTCAGCGCCAATACCGCCAAGTGACGGCGGTTGATAACGTATCCTTCTCCATCGGCCCTGGTGAGGTGGTGGGTTTTTTAGGTCCCAATGGAGCCGGAAAAACCACCACCCTCAAAATGTTGACCGGGTTAATTTATCCATCCTCAGGTCAGGTCAGGGTGTCGGGCCACACCCCCTTCCAGCGGCAGCGTCCGTTTCTTGAGCAAATCACCCTGGTGATGGGGCAAAAGCAGCAGTTGATTTGGGACCTGCCCACCCTAGATTCCCTGCGGATCAATGGAGCGATTTATAATCTCTCTCCCCAGGAACAGCGGCAGCGGATCCATGAATTAGCCGACATGCTGGACCTGAATAAGCAGCTTACCCAGCCGGTGCGTAAGCTATCCCTAGGGGAGCGGATGAAAGCGGAAATGCTGGCCGCCCTACTACATCGTCCCAAGGTACTGTTTCTTGATGAACCCACCCTGGGCCTGGATGTTAATGCCCAGATTGCTGTGCGCAAATTTCTACAGGATTATAATCAGCGATACCAGGCCACCATTGTCTTGACCAGTCACTACATGGCGGATATTACGGCGCTTTGCGATCGCGTACTACTGATCCACCAGGGGCAGTTAATCTATGACGGCTCTTTAAACCACCTGCTTGAGCAGTTTGCCCCCTACCGCGAAGTCACCGCCGAGCTCGCCCAGGAAATTCCTGCCGCAACCCTAGAAACCTATGGCGAAGTCCAGTCCCTGGAAGGAGGCAAGGTCGTACTGCTAGTGCGACGAGACCAACTCACCCAAACCGTATCCCAGCTCTTGGCCCAACTTCCCGTAAACGATCTCACGGTGACAGATCCCCCCATCGAAACGGTCATTGGACGAGTCTTTGACGCCGGAAAAGTCTAGGGTTGAGTTAGCCCCCCTCGCCGATAAACGGCGTACCCCAAAACTTCCAATTTTCTTTATTAAACGGTGAGCGCCACTTAAAAATCAGGGACGATTCCACTTTCTGCCGGGGGCGACGTTCTGCCGGAGCATGCCGCCAAAAGGCGATGCCTAGCTGACTATCCAAACCGTGGTGGTAATGAGCCTGGCGATAGTTCATCAAATAGCGCTTGCAGTCGTGCTCCCCCTTCCAACGCTGGTTGGACTTGACTGTTTCCCCCACGTACAGCAAGAGATCACTTTTATAGTCAATGACAAAGTAGAGAGCCGCCACTCCTACATCACTAAACTGCCATCGCCAAAACTCCGTATTTTGCTGAGGTAACTCGAAGGGATCGATCCCCTCAGCCGGATCCAGGGACGTTTCAAAGAGGCTAACTTGCTCCATGGCAGGGGCCATTTTTACGGACGATTGAAAGGTGGCAACCTTACATTTCCAGTCTGTCAGTTCCCGTCGGCCTAGGTCGGTTTGGTGGGTTAAGTTCTGAAATCGAGACTGGCTAACGGCCCGTTGCGCCTCGTCACTGAGCAGGGAGGCTTGTTTTTGAGTACCCATGGCGGTATTTCAAACCCAACGCTAGATGTGGGGTGATGATCGGATCAAGCCATGATGATACCTCTCTATCTAGTATCAAGAATATCTGCTTTACAATTCCCATTATTCGATATCTACGTATATTTAGTCTGGAAGTTGACCATGGACCTTGTAGATCTAGGTAATGACATCAGGCCACACCCGTTAGGAACAAGTTCTGGGTAATGATACGTCCTATGGAGTGATGTAAAAGTTACTCAGATTATGAAGACAACTAACGAACCCACAGACGAGTTTGTATTGATTCTGTAGAAACGTCCCTTTATTAGGTCTAGTTTTGTGACTACTGCTTAATATTGTGTAGAGCAGAGGGTGACTACCGAGTAAATACCGAATGCATCATAAGTATTCAATGTGTGCTCGTTAGTTTAAACAAGACAAACAGTATATAGATAATCTGTCTGATGGAACTCGTGGGCAAACTAGAGTTGTCAATCATTCTGCCAGTCCGTTGTAAGTATTGCTATGAGTAATTATGGTCGATAGTGTTAAGACGTCCTCTCCTGCGTCAGCGTTAGTTCAATCGGAGTTTCAAACCATTCAGTTGCCCATTAGTGTCGCAGTTGTTGAAGCAACGGCATTTAAGCAACAGTGTCAGAAGCTCTTTGCCGAACAACCCGATTTGTCTGAATTAGTATTGGACTTCTCGGAAACTCGCTTTATTGATAGCAGCGGAATCGGCGCATTAGTTATTTGCCATCGGTTGAGTGCGGCCCAGGGCTCCAAGCTGCGCCTAATTAACGTACCGCCTCAAGTCATGATGGTGCTCGCTTTAACCGAATTGGATAAGGTTTTTGACATTACCTTAGCGGCTCCGGAAGCCTCTGGTCCAGAGGATCAGGTCTTGCCGGAAACCCATCCTTCCGTCAACTCCCGCGCCAAACGTGCCCTTGATATTCTCGGGGGTTTGGTCGGCGTAATTTTGACGGTCCTGGTTTATATCCCAGTGGCCATCATTATTAAGTTTGACGATGGTGGACCTGTCTTTTTTGCCCAGACTCGCTGTTCTTGGCTTGGCAAACGGTTTCAGATTTGGAAATTCCGTTCCATGGTGACCGATGCTGAAGCTCGTAAGAGCGAGGTGGTCAATGAGGTGGAAGGGCCTTTATTCAAGAACGAGAACGATCCTCGTATTACCAAGATTGGTGCGTTTCTTCGCAAAACTAGTCTGGATGAATTTCCCCAATTTTGGAACGTGCTGAAGGGGGATATGAGTTTGGTGGGGACTCGTCCGCCAACGCCTGATGAAATTGACCAGTATGAAGTGGGTGCATGGCAGCGGCTCAATGTTAAGCCCGGTATGACGGGTGAATGGCAGGTGAATGGTCGTTCGAGCATTACCAAGTTTGAAGACGTAATTAAGCTCGACCTGCGTTATCAGGAAAACTGGAGCTTCTTTTACGACATTAAACTCATTATCAAAACGTTCACAGTGCTCCTGAGCAAGGACTCTGGCGCCCATTAGTGACAACCGCTTGAGCCCCCCATAGTTGGTTCAAAATGCGATAGCAAAAAGGGTGAGGAAACCTCGGTTTCCTCACCCTTTTCGTTGGATTAAAAATTGACGTTAGCCAACTTCTACTTCGCTGGTGTCGACGGCGGTGGCTCCGTCAATCCCCTTAGCAACGGAAACCATCTGATCCAAGATAGCTTGGCTAGGGACTTTACCCTTGAGGACTACCTTGCTGCTGAGTTGCGCGACCCAGAGGGTTTCAACATCGTCTAGACCATCAGTTTCATCAAAGGCCAGGGCAACGCGCTTAGCTAGACCGCTTTCATCAAATTCGCCAGTCAGGCCAATTTTGCAATCGGGAATATCCTCTTCCTTCTTCTGTGCATTAGGACGACGGCCAGCTTTGATGCTAGCTCCTGCAGGTTTGTCCTTCTTGAACATACGTTTCAGAAAACCCATGAAAAATTCCTATTTGAATACCACAAGTGAGTAAACGCCTTACTCTCACAACAGGGTAGCGGTCGTTTTCTGATCCCATCCACATCTTCAGGAACAAATAATCTTAATGGCGTATTTTCCTGCGCTAGATGTCATATTCCTGTAATTAGGGACTGGCCACCGTGCGTAATGATCAGGATAGGTATTGAAGGAAATTGTTATAGTCTTGGGCGCGGGTATGTTTTCGACAGGGCGAGCCATGGTACGAGACGGGTTGCGAACGGTCACAAATCGCTATTTTGGTGGGCGGCGGGTGTCGCCCATGGCGCTAAAACATATGCGCGATAGCTTGATGGATGATTCGGAGCTAAATCGTGATTATGTGGTGATGTCCATTGGGGCCTGTATCATTGCCACCCTGG
>CALHGI010000263.1 GCA_938029995.1 uncultured cyanobacterium
CCCCATTTCCTTGTACCGATCCGTCCGCCAGCTGCAGGTTATAGTCCCCCTTCACCGAAATCGTCTCTAGGGATGCGCCCTGGAGCGGTCCAGCCAAGGCCACATCGGCGTTTAGACTGCCAGGGGGAAGTTGGGCCAGCCCCAAGGCCTGAAGATCAACGTTGTTGGCCTGCAGATCAGCATTCCAGCTATCTTGCTGCACGTTCCCCTGGCCGGTCAGGATGCCTGAGCCGACCTGAACTTGGGCCTGGGGAATGGCCAAACCGCCATTGGCAAAGACTGCGGTGGCGGTGGCGGGATAGGTTTGTCCACCGTAGGCCAAGGTGGGGGCTTGCACATTAATCTGGGTGACGAGGGCATCTGGTGGCCCGACAATCGTCGTGGTGGCGTTTAATCGTCCGAGGGTGACCGGCAGCTGCTCAAGGTCGTAAAGCGCTGCGATCGCATCCCCCGATACATCCGTTGCCCCCAGCTCAAAATCCAGTTCCGGCGGCCCCCCGGCCGCTAGCTGAGAAAGGTTCAATAGGCCTTGGCCCGTAACCCGCCCGCCCAATTCCGGCAAGGCATTAACCTGGGTAACGGTCACCACATCCAACAGGGTTTCGATGCGATCGCTGGCTAACTCCACATCAGCCTTGAGCTCATTTAAAACGATCCGATCGATCGTCACCGGCCCAATCGCCGCCACATTGGCCGTCAGCTTGGGCTGCAACACTGGCCCCGTAATGGCCACGGTGCTGTCCAACACTCCGCTAAGCACAATGGGGGACTCCACCTCAGCCCGCTCCAATAGCTGCTCAAGATCCACATCGGCCACCTGGGCCACAAGATCATAGTCACCATTCCAGTCAACGGTGCCGGTGGCCGTCGCCTCCAGGTCAGCATACTTACCCTTAGCCTGGTCCACCGTAATCGTGGTGCCCTTAAATCGGGCATTGGCATTTACGCCTTCGATGGTATTGCCCCAGGGTCCGGTGCTGGGCAAGGACGTTAGCTGCAGCTGACCATTATTAACGCTGGCCGCCCCGTCCACCGTAATGGGCTGATCGGGCAAGAAAGCGAGGGCCCAATTGCCGCTCACCCGCCCCGCCGTGACCGCCATGGGAAAATTTTGCTGCCCCATGGTGGGCAACAGGAAGGTCATGATGTCCTCCGCGGCCACCCCCTGGGCCGTCACCCCCATGGTGATATCTTGCCGAACGGGCTGGTCATCCGCTGCCACCGGCTCCACCCCAATGATCAGGCCAAGGTCGCCGCCCTGGGGCGCGATGGCCGTGGCCTCTACCTCTACGCGCTGGCTATCGCGCCCATCGACCTGGACCGGGGAAATCGCCACCAATCCATTCAAATCACTCAAAAGCAACGGTGTGGGTTCGGCCCCATCGGCGGGGAGGGGCACCAAGGTGATGGCACTGTCAATCACCTCAATTTCGTCCATCCGCACCTGGATCAGCGGCTCTTCCGGCGGGGGCTCAAATGTGGGCACATCGACACCAATCCAGCCCTCCTCCGGATGTTGTTCTAAGTATCCCGCCGCCCCGGTCAGCCGGAGGTCAATTTCCAGCTCCCGTTGAAACAACACCTGTAGTGGGTTGAAGCCCACTTCCACCGATTCTGCCGTCGTATAGGTGGGGTCCGTTTCCGTTCGATTTAATTTGGACGGCCCCACCCGCAAGCTATTCCAGGACAGACCTTCCAGGTCACCCAGTTCCAACTCACGTTCTAACAGAATGGACAGCCGCCGTTCCAACAGGGGGGTGAGGCCCCGATTAATAAATAACCACGTTCCGACAGCGACTACAGTCCCCACAATGAGGGTGCCGGCCCCAAAAGTAATGGCTGCTATTTTCCAAAATCGCCGCCCCTCAGGGGGTCTATCTGCATTAGGCGAAGTCATGGGGCATGGAACGATAGGCTCGACTACTTTAACAAACTTCCATCAAGGATTTTTGTATGATTTAGCTCCAGCGCCTAGGGATAAGGACATTAATCCGAGGATCTAATGCCACCCACCCGCAAACCTGAATCACGGGGAGGGGATTCAACTGCCCCCGATATCGACTTAAACCCGGCAGTCACCTAACCCAGTCGATAACCAAAGCCACGGACAGTTTTCAAATACTTAGGCTTACTGGGATCTTCCTCTAGCTTTTCCCGTAGCCAGCGAATGTGTACATCCACCGTTTTGTTGTCGCCCATAAAGTCGTAACCCCAAACACGATCAATGATTTGATCGCGGGACCATACCCGCCGGGGACGTCCCATAAATAGCTCTAGGATTTTGAATTCCTTAGGCGATAAGTTTAGTTCAACATCCTCCAGATAGGCTCGACACTCATTGGGGTGTAGGGAAATGCCCTCAAACCTTAGGGCGGAGGTGTCTTCCGTCGTGGCCTTGGACTGATAGCGACGCAGCAGCGCCCGACAGCGGGCAATTAATTCACGCATGCCGAAGGGTTTAGATAGGTAATCATCGGCCCCAACTTCTAGGCCCACGACCCGATCCATTTCAGTGCCCTTGGCACTGAGGATCAAAATAGGTACGTCTAGACCCCGATGTCGCACCAGGCGACAGAGATCCAAACCGTTCATACCCGGCAACATCAGATCCAAAATCACCAAGCTAATGTCTTGGATGGCATCTTTGGTGCCATCGGCTGAACCGATCAGTTTTTCTAGTGCTGTTGGGCCGTCGGCCGCCACTACAATTTCAAATCCTTCTTCGGCCAAGGCGAGGGACACCGTTTCTCTGATGAGTTCTTCGTCTTCAACGACTAAGACACGACCTAAGCCTACCCGTAACGAGGATTGGACATGGGATAGTCCACCAGAAACAATGGCCATATCTATAATTGTTGCCTTAACTACCTCTATGGTTGGATTCTATCAGGGATATCGTCATCCCTACCCCCGTTTAAACGGATCATTGTCGGTAATTTTTCTAGCATGATTTCACCCATAGAAAGG
>CALHGI010000264.1 GCA_938029995.1 uncultured cyanobacterium
GCTAGTAATACTCTTTAGAGAGAACCACGGGAAAAGTCAAAACCATAACGGCTGTGCGCATCAAGATGTAGCCTCAGGTTGCCAATAGGCTGCCCGGATAACAACCCAAAGTAACGCTAAGTGGTAGCACCCCCAACCAACATTGACAAGGTATGTCAATGGACTAGCCAAATTTCCTAAGGCTAATTGAATAAGCCCCCAGAGCATACCTGCAATAGTAAGACAAAAAACAACTAGCTGTATGCGTACAAGCCCCCAAAAAACACCAGACTGCCGTTGTTTAGGCGTCACCTTAAATGAGACATCCTTCCCCGTCAAAACACTCCAGACAGCTTGAATTTGCAGAGGAAAAAGAGCAATGGCATATTGCTCATTACGCCATATCTCTTTCTTCGGTATTCCCTGGGCGGCTGCCATTAAGTTTAGGCGATTAAGCACATAGGTAGGGATGAAATGAAGGACAAAGGCAGCGCCGTAACTGCTAACAGGGCTTAAGCCCGTAAAGAACGAGATGATGGGGCAAAATAGAAAGATGACGACAAAAAAGCCTGCAAAATAGCTATACATCGTCTGAAAATATTGTAGCCGCTGCCAAAATGTGAGACCTGACTTGAATAGGGGATTATCCCGGACGAGTACCTGTATAGTGCCTTGAGCCCAGCGCAGCTTTTGGGTTAGCGTTGAACTGAGATCATCAGGTGCCAGACCTTCAGCTAAAATTTCATGGTGATAAACAGACTTCCAGCCAGCCGAATGGAGGCGCATTGCCGTATTCATGTCTTCTGTAATGCTGATGCTTGAGACGCCACCAATTAGGTCAAATTCATCTAATCGGCTTTCATCCGCAATAAAATCATCGGCAAAGTGTTGTAACCCCATGCTTACCAGTGCCTCCCGCCGTAAAATGGCGTTGGTGCCGGTATAAAAGGCAGAGTTCATGCCATCCTTAGCTTGTTGAATAGGCCCATAGAAAAAGTGGGCGTCATGGCCAAAGGGATCACCTTTAGGAAGGTTGTAAAATGCCTGGGGCGTTTGGACAAAGGCCACTTTATTCAGTTCGTAGCGCCCCTGATCTAGGTTAAATCGGAAAAAATTAGGCAGTACGCGCTGTAAAAATGTTGGCTTAGGAATATGGTCAGCATCTAACGTAACAATAAAGTCCCCTTGGGTTTCGCCACAGAAAATCGCGTGGTTAATATTGCCTGCCTTAGCATGGTGGGGGCGATCCTTAGGCTTGTGCCGAGCAATATAGCGACAGCGTGCTAAATCACTCAATATAGACGTCTGCTTGTTAACTTGTGCTTCTAACGCATGAACTTCAGCCTCAAGCGTTGATGTGGAATTAGTATATTCTGGCTGAGTTAGCAATAGCAGTTGTCTTGTACTTTGTAGACGCCCTTGACTTTGCCAATATTGATAATCTTGGGTAGAGTCTTGCGGGACAAATTGCTTAATCAGGATCAGGCAATTACGACCGCTTGGTTCGCGTACATAGGCCAAGTGATCTGCCAGCTGCCTCAAAATGCTGATGCCTCTTCCCCGTTCAGCATTTTGATCAATTTCATCAGGTAGTTTTTGTAAATGCTTCTCGAAATCAAAGGGGGTGCCCTGATCCCAGATGCGTATGATAATGTTGCAATTTAGAATAACAAGCTCTAAATCAATCGGAGTGTCTGGGGATAAGTGTTTATGGGCATGGCTGACTACGTTATCAAAGCCCTCACCCAATAAGGTCTGAACTGCAAACCAATCCTTGTCAGGAATCACGGGCTGTTTCATGGTGTTAAACCAGGCCATGAGTGATTCCAATTCGTTGAAATCGGTCTTTATTTGAATCTTTTGACGACTCAGACTTTCTTCAATTGACTCCAGATCTTGTTGTAAATACTGTATTTGTTCTAGACGACTACTTAGGTAATAACGTTCAGCTTCTATTTTTTCGGCGGCAAGTTGCAACTTTGGTGATTGCAGATCCTGTATACAAAGTTGTTCCGCCATGGCCCGCATATCCGGAGAATTGCCATCATCTAGGATGTAAATCCGGAGCTTATTGACAGGATAATCAATGTTCAGCGCAGCCTGGGCGGTTTCTTGAACGATTTCAATAGGTTCGCTATAGCAGGTGATAAATATATCAACTGTTGGAAAGTCTTTTTTAGGTAATGACGGAGTGAGTTGATCAAGGTTTTTTACCCGGCGCTCAATGGGTCGCCATAGCCCCACTAAAAACAACACCCCACCCACAAACATATATATTTCAGCTAGAACCAGGGGGACTGAAAACCAAAGAGCATCTATATTTAGGGACTGGGTGACGCGCCATTGTAGATACCAGGCTCCAACGATTAAATTTACCAGAACCAAATAGCGAAAAAGCAAGGTGCGATCGCGGAGGCGAATTTGGATATTGCCCATTCGTGGTTGCCGGTCAAGTTGACCAATAAAACTGCTCATTATCAATAACAGTGGTTATATAAGTGACCCTAGGTTAATCAATGCAAATTTGCCCAATAGTTGAGTCAGCCCCTGAAGTATCTGAATAATACCGATGTTGAGACAGATTATTCCTGTTGCTGTCGTAAGAGCATCTATTAGAAAGCCTTTTGTGGTAGCACTATAAAGTTTGCCCGCTATCGACCCTAGGTAAACAATATTACTTAATAGATTTTTGCCGTTGCTGATTTAGGGGATGAACCGATC
>CALHGI010000265.1 GCA_938029995.1 uncultured cyanobacterium
AGCAAGTGGAAGGGGAACATCCCAAACTGAAGCTGAGTAAGACGGCACCCGTGGTATCAGGGAAAGAGCCGGAGGACATCTAACGCAATATCATCGGCGGATGGGATAGGGCATATTATGCAGATCTATTTAGACTACAGCGCTACGACGCCGCCACGCGCCGAAGCTATTGCGGTGATGGAGTCAGCCATGACCAAGGCCTGGGGGAATCCATCTAGTCTGCATAGCTGGGGTAATCGGGCCGCTACGGTCATGGAAACAGCACGGCTGCAGGTGGCCGAGCTGATGGGCGCCTCGGGGAATGCGATCGCATTTACCGCCAGCGGTACGGAAGCCAACAACCTGGCCATCATGGGGGTGGCACAGCAGTACCGAAAGCCGCGCCATATGATTATCTCGGCGGTGGAGCATTCCGCCATTACTAAACCAACCCAGCAACTAGAGCAGCAGGGCTGGCACATTACCCAGCTCCCCGTCGACCACCATGGCCAGGTCAAACCGGCAGATTTAGCCGCATCGCTCCGCGAGGAAACGGTTCTGGTATCGGTGATTTATGGCCAAAGTGAGGTGGGTACGTTGCAACCCATTACCGAACTAGCAGCAGTAATCGAAACCAGACGGAGCCAGACCCAGTCCGCTCCCCTTTTCCATTCCGATGCGGTCCAAGTAGCTGGGCGGGTTCCCATAGATGTACAGACATTGGGGGTGGATTTACTCTCCATTTCTAGCCACAAACTATATGGCCCCCAAGGGGCAGGGGCCCTGTATGTGAAACCGGGCACTGACTTGGGGCCATTGATCCACGGCGGTGGGCAGGAAAATAATTTACGCTCAGGCACCCAAGCGGTACCCACAATCGCTGGATTTGGCATGGCAGCACAGTTGGCTAAGCAAGAACTACCGCAAGAACGCCAGCGCTTATTGGGGTTACGGGACCGATTAATTGCACAGATGAAAAACCATCCTGAACTCTTGCTCACGGGACATCCCCAACAGCGATTACCCCACCACGTCAGCTTTTATCTCCCCAATGCCGATGGGCAGCGCGTGACAGGGAAAGCCTTAGTCCGCCAGCTAAATATGGCCGGCATTGGAATTAGTGCAGGGTCAGCTTGCCACAGTGGGACGCTAACGCCTAGTCCAATTCTTAAAGCCATGGGGTTTAGCGATGTGGCGGCGAAAACGGGCATTCGACTCACCCTAGGGCATCAGACAACCGAAGCGGATGTGGACTGGGCGGCAATGGCGCTGCGACAGCTGGTTGAACGCCTATTGGTGGAAAATAAGTTAGTGCCAGCAGGCATGAATTAAATTGGCGCGGCTCCTGCTCAGAATGATGTGATCTCCAACCAACGTTTGGAATAGGGCTTGGCTCACATAGCCCCCAGAAGAGCTCCCAAAGGGCAGGGTAGCATCAGCTAATGGGACAAAATGCCACACATCATCCTGGGCGCCCATAGGTCAGATAATCGCTGAATGCTTTTGGTGGCAACAACTGCGCAGCAAACCGCCGAGTGCATTTATTAGGTTGCCATAGCAGCGCAATCAAGACCGAAAATAAATCGTTTCAGATCACCTGATTAGAATCCTCTAAAATCGACCCAGGACACCTCATCGTTACCTAGCCATGGCTAAGTACGGAACGCTGACCACAAAGTCCTGACAGCTACGAAAACACCTTAATGACTGGAGATAAGTCCTAGTCCGTTGTTGAATAAGGGCTCACACACCATTCTATGAAAATCTGGGTTGATGCAGATGCCTGTCCCAATGTGATCAAAGAGATTTTATATCGAGCAGCCAAGCGGTTAGAGATGCCTTTAACCTTAGTGGCAAATGCGCCGCTCCAAATTCCTGCGTCTGCTTGTATTGACGCAGTACAAGTACGTTCGGGCTTAGATGTGGCGGATAACTACATCGTGCAACACATGACCCATGGGGATCTGGTGATTACAGCGGATATTCCCTTAGCGGCCAATGTAATTGAAAAGGGTGGCTATGCCCTCAACCCTCGGGGAGAATTTTACGACGCGCGGAATATTCGAGAACGGCTGTCGATGCGGAACTTTATGGAGTCCCTGCGCAATAGCGGAGTAGAAACGGGTGGGCCACCAGCGATGGGTAGTCGGGAGCGCGAAGCCTTTGCCAACCAACTGGATCGGTTTCTCAGCAAGCAGCACCATGGCTAAAAATATGCCTGTATAAACCCATCAGAGAACTCGTCAGACTGCGATTTCTCTCTATATTAGACAAGGCTGCCTAAAGTTGTTTTACCAAGACACAACCTCGTTCATAACCACCCCCCTTGGTACAACTAAGAAGAAATATCAGTGACCTGTTGGGGTGTTGTATTTAAATGGCAAAACACTGAGGGTGAGTTAAGGGATTTGTGAATATTCAGGAGTTGGGTGACAGGGGTTCACAGGACGGTGAAGACACGGTAGGAAGCCTCTCTCACTCTGCTCAGAGGCGGAGGTCCAGCAGCCCCAGGATGGGGCCTTGTTGCCCATGCCCCACAGGTGAAACTGCAATAAACAGGTTACACGGGCCAATTTACCCATGGGGACACGCCCAGCAACAACGTTCAATATAAGAATCCTCCCAAGGGCGTTAATGCCCCTGGGAGGATTCGGTTTAGATATAAAGAGTGCCTAAATAAATTTAGGTAAGTAATACAGGGCTCTGTCTACTTAGATATAGGGTTCGAAATAGGAAGTTATGCAATAAAGCGTTTTGTCTATGAATCTAATATAAGACGGGGTGCAAAACAGTAGAGCATTTTCAGGCTAAACCTATGATCCGCTCACATAACCATCAAGTTTTTTCAGGTTGTGTCTGCGATCACTGTGAAGTGCCTAATGGGGTCCTAGCTAAAAATTCGATGGCTAGGTGAAGACCGTGTTACCAGGGCTCAGTGAGTCTTAGGGTTGAAAGACTGATCCGCTTACGTTCTAGTCTTCTGTCTGATTTATTTGGCCGATATGGAATGGAGAGGAAGTTCGGCTGACATCAAGGCTATAATCCCCAATCTGTTAGGGCTGTTTTAATGGCATCCAGATCGGTATAAAAATCAGATCTATGGTTAATGTTCGTGGTCTCTTCTATTTCCATGGGTGCGGGATTGATGGGTATCAGCTCAAAACCACATGCTTCAGCAACGTTTGCATAGATTGAGTACAGAGGATCCTGGGAGCGATCCACTAGGTTAAACAACTCTAAAATTCTTGTTCCAGGTTCACAGAAAGCGAGATTGGCTAAGGCTGCGCCATGGGGACTAATAATATACTGGGATTGATGAAAAAGATTAGCCTGAGCCGATATATTCAACTTATCAGCCACAACAATTTCAAACCCATAGGTTTCTAAAAGACTTCTCAGCTCATATTCATTGAGTAGTTTTCTGCCCGTTTTCACATGGGCACGGGTGAGATAAATTCTCCGCCAAGGCTTGACGGATTTTTTTTGAATAAAAACTGATTTAATCGTTTGGCAGAGGTGAAAACTTGGCTCCAGACGGGTCTCGTTTAGCTTAATAACAACAATTTCTTTGGCTACCAAAGATTTAATTCGTTTAGCGTCTAAGATATCCCAATATTGAAAGCCAAGCTTTCTCAAGGCCTGTCTTTGATAGGGATGACCAAATCGTCCAAAGTGAAAATATAGTTTGTCAATTCCCAACTCTTTTTTGTTGTTGCTGAGATAGATCAGTTTTGGTAATGTCTCATAGGTCCAGTGGTAATACGAATAGTTTCTCCGTTCTTGAACAACGCAGCCAACAACTTTAGCCCTATATTTTTTGGCAACAGCAGTAGGGTCTATTTTGGCTCGTTGTTTACTGCACAGTTCCCTTGGGAAATCAATAAATACACCATTTTGGTCGTAGATTTCGCCTTTGTCATTGGTACATCCAGCTTCAACGCGAAGCAAGGTCACTGGAGAATGACACGTTTGGCTGGGTGATGTGTCGCTAGCGTTACTCATGCGCCTTAAAAGCTCCCCTGCTCAACACAAAAAATAAGGGACCACCAATGAATAGAGTGCCCACACAAATTTGGAGATCTAGAAAACTAGCCCACACCCTTCGCCTAAAACGCTCAGGCCATTGGTTTGGCTAACGGATAGTTACTTCAACACGCTAAGATCACCCATTCCCAGACAATGGGGCCACGATCGCAAACCTACAGTAATAAACTAAAGGTTGGAACGATTGGAGAGCAGCCATGTACGGTATTTCAGGTGTAGAGGAAATTTCAGCGCCAGACTTGGCACAAAGACTGCTTGAAACTGAGCTACAGCTGGTGGATGTCAGGGAACCGGAGGAAGTTGCGATCGCAAACCTACCAAACTTTATCCACCTACCCCTGAGCCAGTATGCCGACTGGGCCGATCACATCCTCACCCACCTAGACCCCAGCCACGAAACCATCGTCATGTGCCACCATGGCATGCGCTCTGCCCAAATGTGCCAATGGCTCCAACGCCAAGGCTTTGAACGCACCAAAAACCTATCCGGCGGCATCGACGCCTATGCCCGCCTTGTGGACAGCACCATTCCCCGCTATTAATGACCTAATCCAATTAGGCCAGCGCCCCCCAGGCTTTCACTCCATGCCCAGGAACCCTAGCTCCAGG
>CALHGI010000266.1 GCA_938029995.1 uncultured cyanobacterium
CGCGCCTTGTTAGCCACCCTAGACCAGGCCCAGCACACCAAATGGGTGGCCATGGCCCTGTCGGCCCTAACCCAGGCTGAACCAGCCGCCCAGCAATGGGATGAAATGATCGACCACATCCGCCAACGCTTCCCAACATGGCACGAGGACCTGTACCTCAGAACCACGATCCACACCATTGCCGCCATGGCTCGCCCCCAAGCAATGCCCTCCTTAGAAGAGCTGCTAGATTGGACCATCGCCCCCGATCAGCTGCACCTCTATGTCCTTTGCTCCCAGGACCGTGGCCAGCTTTGCAATATGGTCCTCAAGGATCGCCAGGGCAATTTTGTACGGGAAGATAACGGTCAGCTGTGGTCAGTGCCCCTGGGGCTGAGATCGCTCCACAGTGGCCTAGCCTGGAACTTTACCCGAGGCGAAACACCCCAGGGCATCTATCGCATCGAAGGCACCGTTCCCCAACCCGACACCGACTATTTTCGCCCCTATGGGCAATTTGCCCTGGTGCAGCTGTTTATCCCCCACGAACCGGGGGTAACCTCCTTTTTGCCACAACAGTCTAAACAACAGTCCGAGACGGAACAGGCAGAACAACCGGAAACGCCCCTGTCCTCAACAGCAGCCACAGAGCCCTGGTCCGGGGGACTCAAGGCCTACCAGGAGCTACTTCCCCCGACTTGGCGCAATTACTTACCCATCCAGCAAACCTATTGGGCGGGCAAGGCCGGGCGCAACTATTTCCGTATCCACGGCACCGGCGAAGATCCAGACTTTTTTCGCAACAGTCGCCGTTATCCGGCTAGCGCAGGCTGGAATCCCACCATTGGCTGCCTATCCGCCATCGAAACCTACGATGAAGCAGGCCGACTGCAACGGGCTGACATGCCTAAAATCCTAGCCGCATTAACCGCCATTGGCGGCGAAGATTTCTCGGGATACCTGGTCGTGGTGGAGGTTCCAGATGTGGATCGCTATGTTGAGTTTTGAGTTTTCATGACAGAACAGTTTTCCTGGGCGAGAAATACTAAACTCTAGGTCTAGGAGCTGTTAAGAAACTACTTCACGGTTTAAGCCTGAAAGGCTTGTTAAGCCATGATTTAAATGAATAAGGCCATGACCTTAATTTTTAACAAGCCCTAGCGCTAATGTTCTCGCTTCAAACTTCCCATGCTTCGACACTTGCTGCCGCTTGTCGTTCTTCCCCTAATCACTATGCCCGTCTCAGCCCAGACCGATCAGCCTGTGTCCACCTGGCAAAATCCACCGGAACCTATTGTGTCAATGCTGGATACGGACCGGCTACCGGCAGTATCGATTTCACCGGATAACCAATGGTTGCTGGAATTTGAACGCCGGGCACTGCCGCCCATATCCGAACTGGCAGAACCCTGGGTTGCGATCGCAGGCATCAAAGTCAACCCCGTCACCTGGGGACCGGCCCAAGAAGCCTCCTATAAAGGCATCTCCATCCGTCCCTTAGGCGCATTAGAAAGCACCCCCATCCCCCTGCCCGCCGGTGCCCGCATCCGCAACCTGCGCTGGTCCTACGACAGCCGCTACTTAGCCTTCACCCTCACCCAGGCCAACGGCATTGAACCCTGGGTGTTAGATATGGCCAGGGCCAAGGCCAGTCCCCTAGCCGGTCCCATCCTCAATGGCGTGTACAACAGTCCATGCCGCTGGTTACCAGGGGATGGCGGCATGATCTGCAAAGTGCGCCCCCAGGGTCTAGGGGCACCCCCCACGGAAGCAACGGTTCCCCCGGGTCCAGTCATTGAAAACAGCCAGGGCCGTGTGGCCGCCACCCGCACCTACACCAATCTGTTGAAAAGCCCCCACGATGAGGCCCTGTTTGAATACTATTTCTCGGCTCAGCTGGCCCACATCAGCTTAGATGGCACCATCACCCCCCTAGATGAGCCCAACCTGATCCGCAATGTCACCATTTCCCCCGATGGACAGTGGCTGCTGCGCTCCACCGTCCATCGGCCCTTCTCCTACCAGGTTCCCCTCGGTCGTTTTCCCGTACGCTACGAAGTGCTCAATCGCCAGGGAGAAGTCATCCACGAGCTGGCCGATTTACCCCTGGCCGATGATATTCCCCTCGCCTTCGACTCCGTCCGCCAGGGCAAACGCAGCATTGGCTGGCGCACCGATCAGCCCGCCACCCTTTACTGGGCAGAGGCCCTAGATGGCGGCGATGCCAGCGTGGACGCCGACCACCGCGATGGTCTCTATACCTTGGCCGCTCCCTTTGACGGCTCCCCCACAGAACTGTGGCGCTCAACCCTGCGGTTCCGGGGCATTACCTGGAGTAACAACAACCTGGCCATCACCACAGAAGCTTGGTACGATAGTCGCCAACTGAAAACCTGGGCCATTAATCCCCAGGATGCCAACGGCAAAACAACGCTACTGGATGAAAGAGACTTCCAAGATGCCTATGCTAATCCCGGTAGCCCAGTAACCATGCCCGGTCCCTATGGCCGCTCCGTCCTCAGACTCAGCGACGATGGCACCAGCCTCTACCTCAACGGAGGTGGGGCCTCCCCAGAGGGTGTTTTTCCCTTTCTAGACCGCCTAGATCTCACCACCCTAGAAAAAGAACGTCTCTGGCAGGCAGAAGGCCATATCTTTAGCCGGGTAACCCGCCTCTTAGACAACAACGCCCAATCATTAATTGTGCGCAGAGAATCCCAAACGAGTCCTGGCAACTACCATCAGATTAATCTTGCCAACGGTGACGAAACTCCCCTAACAGACTTTGCCGATCCCCTGGCCTGGTATGCCGATGTGCAAAAAGAAATTGTCCGCTATGTTAATGGTCTTTTTTTTAGCAGTAAAGCAAATACAGTTTAACTGAATGTATCAGGCCAAAGCTAGAATTTTGATTTTTTGTAAACATTTCTAAACAATAGAATTATCTTGTATAATGTACAGATGATTTAGTTAATTACCAGAGACACAATTTAGTGCACCACTTTATCT
>CALHGI010000267.1 GCA_938029995.1 uncultured cyanobacterium
GGTGGATAGTCCCATTTCCTCAGCAACGTCTGCCATGGGCAAGGTAAATTGGCCTAGCTTTAAGCTGAGATCTTGATCTAAATTAATTTTGCCGTCTTGTACCTGGGGGCGAGCCACAATCCCCATGTAGATATCACGATTGGCCAACATGGGTGCCACGCTTGTGAGCTGGTCCAAACCTGCTTGGACATCGGTGGGCAAGCTGTCTCGGGGGAGTTCGGATAGATTGAGGATGGTGCCTGTTTCTATGCGATCATCTTCGAGGCTTGTTTGCATGGATGCTCCATCGGGCAGGAACTGGGCTACGCCAGGCTGGCTGATAATGGCGCCATTGACGAGTTGATTGAGTTGGGCTGGGTCTAGTGTGAGACTTACTGGGCCTGTTTCTTGGCTGATCTCGGACAGCTGCTGCTCAATGGAAGGCGATGGGGATGAGCCGGTTGCTGCCGATGGACTGGTTGGTTCTAGGTCGGTTTGCTGGGGGGATGCTATGTCACTGTTGAGGGGTGTCGTTGCTGTTGTAGGTGGGCTATGGGGTTTCGCTCCATCGGCACCGTTGATAACGCTATACCAACCATAGGCAAAGCTGCCGCCCACGACCGCTGACACTATGGCTAGGCTGATGAGTAATGCTGTTTTTGTCATGACGTTGTGCCCATGTGTAGGAGCTTGCCTCCAACTCTTTCATAGTTTAGCGGTTACATCAGTTGAGGAACCTTCTTTTAGGGAGATATGGCTCTGTACGTCATAGCGGTATTTTCTGCGGCTTTAAGCCAGTACCATGGGAAGCACATTGCCCATGGTAGCCATTTTCTTTATGCTAAAACGTCTTGTGGTTTGCT
Organism: uncultured cyanobacterium; assembly: GCA_938029995.1. Classification (GTDB taxonomy): domain Bacteria; phylum Cyanobacteriota; class Cyanobacteriia; order Phormidesmidales; family Phormidesmidaceae; genus Leptothoe. Next base: position 843 of record CALHGI010000267.1, read on the forward strand.
GTTTGGTGGTTAGTGTCTGGCTTGGGACCTCTGGGATGGCCTGGGCTGAAACTGCTCCCCAACTGTTTGATGTTCATTGCGCTGGGTGCCATCCCAATGGTGCCAATATTATTCGCCGTGGTAAGAATTTGAAGCAAAAGGCACTGAAGCGCCATGGGTATACGTCAGTGGATGCGATCGCAACCCTAATTACCAATGGCAAAGGCTTAATGAGCGCCTATGGTGATCTGCTCAGTGAAGATGAAATCACCACGTTAGCTGACTATGTATGGGATCAGGCGGCGAGCAACTGGCAACCGGCAAAGTAATTTACTATTGCAAAAAGCCATCTCCTACCCTAACCACTGTGCAGCTCAATCAAGTCATCATTGTTCACAAAGCGGGCAATTCCCAGAGCAAAAGCTGGGCCGAAAAATGTGCCCAAAAACTAGAAAAACGGGGTGTCCATGTGTTGATTGGCCCGAGTGGAGCCAAGGATAACCCCTATCCAGTATTCCTAGCCTCTGCCGGTCAGCCCATCGATCTGGCGGTGGTTTTGGGGGGAGACGGTACTGCCTTGGCCGCTGCTCGCCATTTAGCTCCCGAAAAAATTCCCATCTTGGCTGTCAACATCGGCGGACATTTAGGCTTTCTGACCGAATCATCGGATGAGATTGATGATTTTGACACCATCATCGATCGACTCCTCGACGATCGTTATGCTGTGCAACAGCGCATGATGCTCCAGGCTTGCCTACATGAAGGAAACCGCAGTAATCGGGAACCCCTCAGCGACGTGTACTGGGCCTTAAATGAAATGTGTGTCAAACCCGCTTCCCCTGACCGCATGATCACCTCTATTTTAGAAATGGAAATCGATGGTGAAGTGGTTGACCAATATCAGGGAGATGGTCTGCTGATTAGCACTCCCACCGGTACGACTGGCTATACGGTGGCAGCGAATGGCCCCATTGTTCATGCCAGTATGGATGCCATTGTGGTTACCCCCATCTGCCCCCTTAGTTTATCCAGTCGGCCCGTGGTCATTCCTGCTGGGAGCGTGGTTAGCGTCTGGCCGCTGGCCGATCCTGGCATGACTACAAAATTATGGATGGATGGCGTTTTAGCCACCTCTATTTGGCCAGGTCAACGGGTTGATATTTTGATGGCAGAACACATGGCAAAGTTTGTCTTACTGCGCCAAAATCAGTCCTACTACCAAACCTTACGTAACAAGCTACTGTGGGCAGGGGCCAGAATTAATTACACCAATAACCACCGCAACTAGGGCCAGTGGTGAGTATTGGTGGGTATAGAAGAATAGGGTGCCACTCAAAATTATTGCTAGAGTCGCTGGGTATTATCCCGACCTTTAACCCAGCCTTCAACACCACTGCTGGTACGAATTTTGTACCAGCGATCGGATTCTTCTAGCACGTCTACGGTTTCGTTATAGTCAATGCCATCAATTCCTGTCGCATCAGGTCTGGGTGCCGAGCGAATCAGTAAGCCGCCGCCATAGGTAACCACCACTTGATATAAGGCCTTGGTTTCAGGCTCAGCTGCTTCCGGCTGTGATGCGTTGGCATCTGGAGCCGTTGCTGCTGCAGATGGATCGGCCTGGGGAGCCTCTGCTGGTTTGGCGGCTGCCGGATCGCCACCTTTTGCTGGGGCATCGTTGTCATAGGCCGGCCTGGCAGGCAACGTCGATAGCTGGGTTAAAAAGTAGCGGGCCGTAGCGGCCCCCGCTAAGGAAATGACTAGTAGTGCGATCGCAACCCCAAAAATAAACTTAATCAGTCCAATTAAGAAACTTTGTAGATTAAATCGCTGGGAGGCCATGGCTGAAATTAGTGAACTGACAGAGTGCTTTACGGTTATACCTTATTTTCTGCAGAAAGATATCCCCATGCAGCCAGCTCCCTAAAACCCGCTATTGTCCAATCCATTCATGACGGCCTCAAGGAACCGCTCGCCTAGCTTTACAGAGATCACGCCACAGGATGTCACCACGAAGACCATCAGTCCTAACTGGATACCGCTGATCTGCTGCCAGTTACCAATTTCTGAATAGAGTACGGGTAGCAAAATTAGAAAACTACCCAATACCGTCCCGGCAAAAAATCTGCCCAAAGCATGCACCAGTAGCGAACGTTCTGTTGGTTTATCGGTAGATGCCATGACCTATCCCCCTAAACTGAGACACCTTAGTCAAGGTCTACAGACGATAACAGTCGATTTCAGA
>CALHGI010000268.1 GCA_938029995.1 uncultured cyanobacterium
GTGAGCATGCAAATGCTCTGGCAACGGCCCTGCATAAAAGACGAATCGCCATGACAGTCAGTCCCTATCAGGAATTACCATGCTCTACCCATATTGGGGGTGCAGTTCAGCACTATGACTGGACCGCCCAGGGGCAACCCATAACCATTGTCTATGAAACCTTGGGGGCGGGGCCAACGGTGTTGCTGCTACCCGCATTTAGTACCGTTTCAACACGGGCAGAACTGGCCAAAATTGCCCAGGTGCTGGCGTCTGATTTTCAGGTCATAGCACTAGATTGGCTAGGGTTTGGTGACTCTGATCGGCCTGCTTTCACCTACTCTCGCTCGCTCTACCAGGCATTGCTCAAGGACTTTGTGCAAAACTGCTGTCCGCAGCCAGCGGGGATTGTGGCGGCAGGGCATGGGGCAGGGTATGCCCTCCATCTAGCCCAGAACCAACTGGTTCAGAATCAACCGGGTTTGACGCTACTGTTGGTGGCGCCCACCTGGAAAGGGCCTTTGCGGGCCATGGGGGCACCGGGGTGGTTAGCGGCTGGTCTGCGAAATTTGGTGGGGCTGCCGGTCGTGGGTCCTGCCCTCTATGGTGCAAACACTCACCCAGCCTTGCTTAAATGGATGTATCAGCGCCATGTATTCGTAGATCAGGCGAGGCTGACGCCAACATTTATTCAGCAGCGCCACCGCATTACCCAACGGCCAGGAGCCCGGTTTGCCCCGGCGGCTTTTGTGACAGCGGCGCTAGACCCGATGGGCGATCGCACCGAATGGCTCCAGGCGGCAACCGCGGTTACGGCGGCCAGCTCCGTACGCCTGATCCTGGCGGACCAGGCACCTCCCCAATCTAAGGCTGAAATGGAGGCGCTGTCAGACCTGCCTGGCATCCAGACCGATCATCTGCCTGGCTCGCTGGGGCTATACGAAGAGTATGGCGCTGAAGTGGGTGCGATCGCACTCGCCCATTTCAAAGCATAAATTTCCAAGCATAGATTTCCAAGCATAGAACAACACCCTTACAGGAGACTTTTCATGGTCAACGACAACATTTACAACACCGTTCCCGTCACTGTTTTAACCGGGTATCTAGGCGCAGGTAAAACCACCCTGTTAAATCGCATTCTCACCCACGAGCATGGCAAAAAAGTAGCGGTGATCGTCAACGAATTTGGCGAAGTGGGCATCGACAATCAGCTAGTGGTGGATGCCGACGAAGAAGTGTTTGAAATGAACAACGGCTGTATCTGTTGCATCGTGCGGGGAGATCTGATTCGCATCATTGGCAACCTAATGAAACGTCGCGATAAGTTTGACCATCTGGTGATTGAAACCACCGGGCTGGCGGACCCGGCCCCAGTGATCCAAACCTTCTTTGTGGATGACGAAGTGCAGATGCAAACCCAGCTGGATGCGGTGGTGACGGTGGTGGATGCTCGCCATATTTGGCAACATTGGGAAGCCGAGGAAGCTGTGGAGCAAATTGCCTTTGCCGATGTCATTTTGCTCAATAAGATTGACCTGGTCACAGAAGAGGAACTCACCCAGCTGGAACAGCGGATTCGGGGCATGAATGCCCTGGCCAAAATCCATCGCACCCGTGATGCTCAGATTGAAATGGATGCCCTCCTCGGCGTCAGTGCCTTTGACCTGAATAAGGCCTTGCAAATTGACCCGGATTTTCTCGACGAAACCGCCCATGAGCACGACGAAACCGTCGGTTCGGTGGCCCTGGTGGAGTCTGGAGAAATTGATAATGACAAACTGGAAGCCTGGATCGGAGAACTATTGCGCGACCACGGTCCCGACATCTTTCGTATGAAGGGTATTCTCAACATGGCCGGAGAAGACAACCGATTTGTCTTTCAGGGTATACACATGTTGTTTGATGGTCGTCAGGATCGCCCCTGGAAACCAGATGAGACTCGTAAAAATGAACTGGTGTTTATCGGTCGTAACCTGGAGCAGCTCAAGCTGGCAGAGCGATTTAAGGATTGTTTGGTGAGTGAGTAAGGGCATTTTCGGCAAAGAACCTACCAGTAATCTAGGCCCCCTTTTGACGGAAGTATCTACGTTCTCTCAGTTAGGCATATTGGGGTTTCCCCAATTCTGGGGGCTTTGAATCTTGCCCCTCCAGGATTGGCCGCTAAGGGAGGCATTCAATCGGTATAGTCTTTTCGAGAAAACACCTAAGGACTCATTAAGCAATAATTTCAGGATTGCAGTTTCCCCTAAATCTTTTTCAGAAACCAGTCCAGGATATAGACAATTGTCCCCGCCGTAACCCCAACTTAATGCTATTAGGAATAATTCAGTACGGTGGGTCGGAGGGCGGCGTTCCGGCCCTAACCATGGGAAGCCCCGTTTGCGATTTAGGAGAACTTACATACTTCCGAAAAGGGAACTCGGAGGGACCCCAAGCAACATCTTTAAACTCCACACCAGCAGCCTAAGCTACCACTTAAAACCATGAGCTTAATTTTTAACAAGTCCTAATGCCTAAAAACATGCTGAAAACAAAAAAGCATAAACAACCTGTACTCCAGCAACTCTGGAACACTCGTCTTTCAGACTACGTAACAGCCATGGCCTGGACGCCCGATGGCACTCAACTCGCTGCCAGCTCTGGTGCCGGTGAGGTGCTACTCTACACGCCTGCAACAGACAAATCTATCTGCTTACAAAGTGGCCAGGGAGAGTCTGTCGATGCCCTGGACATCTCCGCCGATGGCAAATTTCTAGCCGCTGGCGGGCAGGCTGGCACAGTGTGGATCTGGCAAATTAATAGTGATGCACCCACGCTGCTAACCACTTTGGAGCATGCCCGCACCTGGATTGATCGGCTGCAATGGCACCCCACTTCTCCGGAACTGGCCTTTAGCTTTGGGCGCTATGTCCAGGTGTGGCATGCGGTTGAGCAAACTGTTGTTACCACCTTAGATTTTGAAGATTCGTCTGTATTAGACCTTGCTTGGAACCCCCAGGGGACCAGGCTATCGCTGGGGGGTAACCAGAGTATTAAAACCTGGAAGTCCCAGGACTGGGATGAGGACCCAATAGTGAGAGAAGTGGGTGGAGCCAGCGTGGCGGTTGCCTGGTCGCCGGATGGGCATTACTTGGCTTCGGGGAACAATGATCGCTCAGTTTTGGTATGGGCAAAGGATCATCCTGCTCCCTGGCGAATGCAGGGGTTCCCTGGCAAAGTGCGGCAGTTGGCCTGGTCGAAACCGATGGTACGGGATGCGCCGTTGCTGGCATCGATCAGTGGTGAAGGCATTGTTGTGTGGACCAAGGCAGCAGATGAATCAGCCGGCTGGAATCCTCAGGTGTTGGAGGACCATGGGGGGATGGTGCGGGAGATTGCGTTTCGGCCCAACACCCTATTATTGGCGTCTGCGGCTGATGATGGTTGTTTATATTTGTGGCAAAAGGCCCGGCGGATTATACAAACGTTGGAGGGAGCTGCTGGTGGGTTTTCGTGTTTGGCCTGGTCTAGGCAGGGCATAATGCTAGCCGCTGGTGGCAGTGGTGGGGAACTGTGGGTGTGGACTGAAATGACTAAAGGAAAAGGGTTTAAGTAGGGCAGTTTAATCCTTTAGAGAATGATTAAACAGATGTGCACGGTGATGGGTAAACCAGGTGTCGTATAACTCCATGATTGGGGTGCTTAACAGTCAAATGTGACGCATAAGCACCCTATTCACCATGCTTAACGGTCAAATATGACGTATAACATTCTGCTTTCGCGGAATTATGCGTCAAAAATTGGATATAAGTTCTGTAAATAAGGGTGTTATCACCCAAAAGTGACGGATAAGATCCAGAATTATGGGTCTTATCTACCAGATCTGACGCTGAATATATAGTTAGCTGGCTCCGCACACAGGTCTTGCACTCGTGGATGAGGGCGATCGACTGGAACCGGAAAGAGCATCGAGAGATCGGGTGTGGTGCGTAGTTGGGGCGATCAGGTTTTCCGAGAAGTCCCAGAGGCAATCGGTGGGGCCACGTTGATAAAGCGATCGGTAATGAGGAATAGTTAAGTGTAGTCAGAGTTGTAGGGAGAAATATGGATTCAGAAATTGAAACTCAAATTCGCGAGTGTGAAGCGCGACTTTACGCTGCAATGGCAGCCTCCAACGTATCTGAATTAGACGTACTCATCGCCGATGACCTGCTTTTCGCCGGACCAACTGGTGAACTGGCAACTAAAGCAATGGATTTAGACTTGCACCGTACTGGCGGTACACAATTTCACGAGTTTGTGCCAAAAGAGCTAGAAATACGTATTTGGAGTGAATATTTTGTTCTTGCGTCGGCTAAAGTCTTTTTGAGCGGCACGTACTTAGGAAATGCCTTCGCAGGTGATTACCGTTACATGAGAGTTTGGCGTAAAGGTAAAAACGGCTGGCAAGTCGTTGGTGGTAGCGCTAGCGCGATGGTCTGAAGGTCTAAACCGATTAAATCTTGCAAAATGGCGGAAGATTGAGTCGTTGAGAGCTACTGGTGATGATATCCAGCTAACAACCGCGCTGCACCGGAACGAATTCGAGCTATCGTTGGGATGCAAATATTATCTGCGTCCGATGAGCGCAATCGTTAGCTTCACTGAATACATGTGCATAGAGATCTATATCGCGATTCAATCGGACAGAGACCTAAGTCAGGTTGATTCCGAGTCTGGGTTTTGGGTCTCCGAAGTCAAAAAAAGTTCAAGCTTGGCATTTAAGACGATTGCTATGCTTGCTTTTACTCTATTTGATCAGCGCAGGGACAATGCGATCGCAAGCCAGCTTTGCCCCAAACAAATTTCTCGCAACGGGACCAACGCGCAATGCTGCTGCACCTCCCATAATAAACAAATTGCATCCGGGCCACCGGAGATGTTTGTCAAGGATCGGCAACCCTTCAACATCAGAAATTGGATACTGTTTCCGCACGGCAGATAACAACGGCCAGTGATTAATATCCAAGGTAGTGCCCGTAGCCAGCCAGATGCGGGCAATGGGGTGGTGGGCAATACAGTCGTGGGCCTCTGGGTGGTTACACATGACTTGCCATGCATTCTCTTGCCAGGTGGCAGATTGCACTTCGCATTGTTCATAAAACGAGAGTTTGCCGTCTCGCTCTAGCCGTCGCAATTTTGTCAGCACCGCCGGTGTTAGGGACCCGCCATTGCGGGCATCGCGCATCGTCTGCCAGCGGGTTCTCCAACAGGGCTCGGCGTGAAATCCCTTAAGGTATTTAGGCCCCAGCCAACCCGGTTCAGCATCAAACAGCTTTTCGTAAAAGGTACGGCGAGCCATCATGATCACCTGGGCACCGCGTGCGATCGCACCCAACGCCAGGTGACCGGCGGTCAAACCACTGCCAATGATCAAAATTCGTTCTCCCCGTAGTCGTAACCCGCGCAGGTCCACCTGATGGGAATGGCACAGCCGCCCGGGGGGATAGGTGTTGGGCAGTGCTTTGGCCCAGTCGGGTCTGTGGGGAACGCCACCGGCAACCGCCAGCACCACTCGTCTTGCAATCAATACCTGGCCATTGGCCATCGTCAATCGAAATCGTTGACCCTTTTGGCGGATGGGCTCCAGGTGTTTTACCTGGGCTGGTATGATCCGATCCCGCAGCTGCCAGCGGCGGATCACCTCCTGACAAAAGTCTTGAAACAGCTGGGTCCCTGGCAAATCGTAGGGGGGAAATAGTTCGTTAGCCCGCGACTCGGCAAAGGCCCGTAACGCGTGGGGATTGGGATCGGGATGGTGGACTACGGGCGATCGCAAATGGGGAATCTCATAGGCCGCAAACTGATGCTGCCACTGCTGTAACCATTGCCCGGATGGATCGAGCACCACAAAGCGATTGCCCATGGACTGCTTCTTTTGCAGTAAATGCGTCACCAGGGTCAACGCCTGGGGACCTGCCCCCACAATGGCTAAATCAATCGTCTTGGGTAGCGCAGCAGCAACCATAAATAAATTCCAAGAAAATGATAATGATTATCATTCTAGGAGTATAATCCAAAGCGGCTTTATGCAATCAAATTTTCACCCCTGATTTGCTCGCTTGTTATGGACTCCTTTGACTTGACGTTAGTGGCCGGTCCGCCTGGGGTGGGTAAAACCACCTGGATCAGCCAGTTTCTCGCCAACCCTGACCGCCCTTTGTTTTATCTGTGCCCTTGTGCCCAGGGGGCTGTCGATTTGGCCCGCATTGGCTATTGCTTTCCCTGGGTGTCAATTATTTCTGACGACCAGGCGGCCACCGTGCTAGCCAACTTGCCGGACCAGGCCCAGGTTTTTATAGAGTTAGGCTTTCATCTAGATCTAAAATCACCGCTTTTAGAAACGTTGCCTGGGCGGCGGATCGCCATCGTGCCGTCTAGTTTAGAGTCGTCTGAATGGCACCGCTGGGCTGACGAGGTCATCCCTAGTCACAATGATCAGGTGCCAGGTGAGCTCGCATCGGGGTCTGGTAAGCTACCGGCCATATGGCGATCGCCGCTGACGGGGCAAGTGTTTGACCCACCCAGCCTGGATGAGGTGTTGATTGAACTGACGGGGGGAGCCTACGGTCAGTTAATGCGCTTAAAAGGTATTTTTGAACTGCCTGATGGGCAGGCGTTCTATGTGGATTTTGTTAAAGGCTTGCCAGGGATTGAATACACTGAACTCAAGTTGCCCCACTGGCTAGAGGGACGTCCCGATCGCTTTAGTGGTCTGGAAATTGTGGGCCATAATTTAGAGCAAAAGACAATTGCTCAAACATTGCTTGTATGTTGTTTGGCCGATGATGTGTTGTTGCAATATCAGCGGCAGTACCAACAATTGCAATCCGAAGAAGAAACTGAGCAAGAGGTAGTGGTATGAAACTAGCGGTGATCTCTTGCATTCATGGCAACTATGAGGCACTGAATGCAGTGTTGTCAGATATTGAGATCCAGCAGGCTGAGCAGATTTACTGTCTCGGCGATTTGGTGGGCTATGGCCCTTACCCGAATGAGGTCGTGGATCGGATTCGCTCTTTGGAGATTCCCACTTGCCAGGGCTGTTGGGATGAGGACATTGTGGAAGGGCTGAATGCCTGCGAATGTAGCTACCCTTCGCAGCTGGCAGAACAGCGGGGGAAACTGGCCCATGAATGGACGAATAACGAAATTCGGCCTGATGTGCGGGAGTATTTGGCCACATTACCCCTGTCGTTGAAACGGGATAATCTGTGTTTCGTCCATGGGAGCCCCAATAGTCAGCATGAGTATTTGTTGCCTAGCATGGATGGTTTTGCCGCGTTGGAACGGGTGCTCTCTGCCGATGCCGATGTGTTGTTCTGTGGCCATACCCATGTGCCCTATGTGCGAGAGTTAGAGGAC
>CALHGI010000269.1 GCA_938029995.1 uncultured cyanobacterium
TTATTGTGATTATAGCAAGTATAAATTCACCTTAGATTGGTATATTTTTTTACCTACCAAAACGTAACCGTCCCTAGGATTGCTGTTGTGGAATCAAGGTAGGGGGATCTTCTCCAGTCCGTGCGGCTAAGCAGGCATGAGTCAGGAAATCGAGAATATGTCTGCCCTGAGCCTTAAGCGAAGTGGTTACGGTCATCAATCGTGCGACAAACTGGCTTCCCCGTTGAGATTGAGCACCAAAACTGGTTTTGCGCCAAATCACCGCAGGTCTCAAGGCGCGTTCAGCTGCATTATTCGTTGGGTCTACCCCGATGGTCGAAACAAAGGTCCACAAAGCCGGTTCAACCTTGAGTAATCGTCGACAGGTTCTGACTGTTTTGGCTAACGGTGATTTTTCGTCAGCGGCAATGGGCAATTTGGCCGCTTCGTCTAAGGTTGCTGTGAACCCCTGCCGCAGATGGGCGACCTGCCGGATAAACTGCTCACGGGACAAGGTGCCATCGCGCACCTGATGCCACCAGCGAAACAACCGACGTTGACGGCGTAACAGCGCCTCTCCAATTTCGTGGGATGCCCCAATCCGCTCGACCATCGCCGTTAAATCTCGCTTGAGGTGCGCCCAACACACTTGCCGGTGCGCCAATGCAATCCAACCATAGGCACTGTAGCGGTCAGAGGTGACAATGCCTGGGTAAGAGTCACCAATCAGGGCCTTGGATGTTGTTTGAGACCGACTCAGCACCACATCAAAAAAGCTCACCAGCGGGGTGACTAACACCCACAACCACCCTTTGCTATGCTTTGCATTGCTCCCATCCCGATTCCCTTGAGGAAAGCCTGTTTCATCGGTGTGGAGCACAGGCTGAGCATGAATATACGCTTTAGCTGCTGACACAGGAGCACTCAGGGCTTGACTCATTTCATCACGCAATCGACCCACAGTTCCTCGGGAGAGTCTGACTGCAAAGAGATCCTCCATCAGCGCGCACACCTGACGATAGCTATGACGATACGGTCCACTTAACAAGGTGACGATTGCACTCAATCGTTCTCCATATCCGCATGGTGATACCCCACTCGGTAGACTCGCACGGGTGAGATGTCCACACGCCTCACAACTGAGCTGATGTAATCGATATTCAATCACCATCGGCTTGATTGGGGGTAGTTCAATCTCTTGATGACGATGAGGCCGATGGTCATATCCCGATAGCGCTGCACCACAGTCTGCACAGACCGATGGCACCCTATCCTTAATCGCATCACAGCTCTCACTGGGCCTAAGCTTACGGGCTTGACGAGGTGCTGGCTTTGAACGACCCTGAGTCGAGCGTTTTTGCCCCTTTTTGGCCTTGCCTGATGACGGACCGAACCCATCACTTGAGGGTGGTTTCGATGAATTTTTCGAGGTCTGATTCAGACGCTCTTCGAGCTGTTGAATGCGCTCGTCTTGTTGCCTCAATCGTTCGCTCAAAACCAGCACCAACGCCTGGATACTCGGGGGCGTTGCCTTCCAGTCCGCTTTCGGTAACTGTATGCCTGAAATCTCAATCTCTTCGCTCATATCCACAACTTAGCGAAGTTCAAACCCTACATTCCCTAAGATTTCTTTATTTTCCTGGGACGGTTACCATCTGACTTAACTTACATTCCCTGCAATCGGTTCCATGGAATGCGACTATATGCAGGGCACCGCTGCTTTTTTTCAATTTGCTTCCATGACCCAAACCCATACTATCCACATCCACCATCGTCAGAAGGATTGTCACTACACGGTTCAGGTGCCTGACGATCGCTACATTCTGCAAACGGCAGAAAATCAAGGGGCCGATTTACCGTTTGCCTGTCGTAATGGCGCCTGTACCACCTGCGCAGTGCGGATTATTTCTGGAGAAGTGGACCAGCCTGAAGCCATGGGCCTTTCGCCTGACCTGCGGGAGCGGGGCTATGCCCTGCTGTGTGTTAGCTATGCTCGCACCGACCTAGAAGTGGAAACCCAGGACGAGGATGAAGTCTATGAGCAGCAGTTTGGTCGCTACTTTGGCAAAGGAAAAGTACGATTTGGGTTGCCCTTGGACGAAGATTAAGCCATGAGTAAACTGCCCCCTACCCCTAAGCCCATGTCTGAGACCACATCTGAAGATTTGCAGCGGTTTCTAGACGTTGCCACTGAGGCCGCCTTGGCGGGCGGCGCTGTTTTGCAAAAGTATTGGGGCAATCTATCGTCAATTCAGGAAAAAGGTCGGTCCGGCGATCTGGTGACTGAAGCGGATCGGGCCTCGGAGGTAGAGGTGCTGGCGGTGCTGAAACGCCATTGCCCTGACCATGCCATTTTGGCGGAGGAGTCGGGCCAGCTGGGCCAGCTGGATAGTCCGTTGCTGTGGGCGGTTGACCCCCTAGATGGCACAACGAATTATGCCCACCAATACCCCCTGTGCGCTGTTTCCATTGGCTTACTGGTGGCAGGGGTGCCCACCGTTGGGGTGGTATACAACCCAATTTTGGGCGATCTCTATCGCGCGGCCAAGGGGCTGGGGGCCACCCACAATCGTCAGCCCATGCAGGTATCGAAAACCACAAAACTGGCAGATAGCCTCTTAGTGACCGGATTTGCCTATGACCGTCGAGAAACCATAGACAATAACTATGCTGAATTTTGCCACTTGACCCATCTCACCCAGGGCGTACGTCGGGGAGGTTCCGCCTCCGTTGACTTGGCCCATGTCGCCTCCGGTTGTTTGGATGGCTACTGGGAGCGTGGGCTATCCCCTTGGGACTTGGCCGCAGGGGTGGTGTTGGTGGAAGAAGCTGGCGGCCAGACCAGTGCTTACGATGGCGGCCCGTTTGATATTTATTCTGGCCGACTGGTGGCCACCAATGGTGCTGTGCACCAGCCCATCATTCGGGAATTGGATCAGGTGAATCCCCTGCCCCAATTCAAGCCTAGTTAGTACCATCCGCCAAACTTTATGATGTCTAAGACACAATCTGGGTATATTTAGCGTCAACCCGATTACAGGTGTTAGATGCTAATACGGATAAACTAAGGATACGTTGTTGTCACAAGTGTTTCTCCAAAACAAGTAGATGCAGGTTAATCGAGGGCTATTCAAACTGGACCTAGTGGACCACCACGCTATTTTAGGGGTGCCCCTAGATGCTGATGCGAAACAGGTGAGGAAGCGTTATCTGAAGATTGCGCGGAAGCTACATCCGGATAGTTTGCGCTCTGCTAGTGATGAAGAAAAGCAGCAGGCCAGTGAATTGCTATCTAAGCTGGTGAACCCCGCCTACGAAACCTTAAGCCAGGAAAAAGCTTCGGTTGAGCATAAGGTCAGCCTGCGGCTTAAGGGGGAGCAATTACAAAAGCAGCCTACACTCCTGGCGCTATCGACGGAGCAATCGAAGAAAGTTGCCAATAGTAACAACGTCGATTACGAATACTCCAATGCCCTGAAGGGACTGATTCTGGAACAGTATGAGTCCTTGGATACGGTGTTTGAAGCCATTGGTGAAATCAGTGAGCTCAATGCTGTTTATGTCATGCGCCAGGGCGGGGCTCCGGCTCCAGCTGAGAATACATCTGCTCCGGCGGCGACCGCCGAGGGGGCTGGGGCCAAAGCTGATGAAACCACGGTGCGGATGAAGTCCGCCAGTGAACGGCGTGAGGAATTAATCAACAGCTTTATCAATCGGGCGAAGGAGTTTGAGTATAAGGGGAATTTTTCGCGGGCCATTGTGGAGCTGCGGGAAGCGGTGAAGGCCCATCCCCAAAATCCCATTTGCCATGCCGAGCTGGGACGTATGTACATGCGGAGTAAGCAGCTTAAAATGGCGGGCATTCATACCAAGCGAGCCCTAGACCTAGACCCCGAGAACAAAACCGCCGCTGATGTGAAAAAGAAGCTCGATAATGATCCGCCTAATGCGACAGGCGGTAGTCGGGTTCCGAAAAAGCCCAGTGGGGGCGGTGGGGGCCTATTTGGTGGGCTGTTTG
>CALHGI010000270.1 GCA_938029995.1 uncultured cyanobacterium
GCATTTAGATAACATCCAATTTAGCCGGACTAACTCCGAGGGAGACGCTGTGCGAACGACTCCGCTCAGTCCTCCATTTTCGCTTTGAGGACTATGGATCTTATTCATTTCCCTGCCCTAAGCCCTTTTCTGCCACCAGCACAGGCCCCCATCACCAATGCCACCATTTCCTAACCTTTATTAATTTCCCCTAAGACTTTCCCCATTTATTTCCACACCAGAAAACCCACGACACAATAGGTGGAGTTCTTTAGGTAGATCTTTTTCCATGCCACAGTACGTCATGGCCCTGGACTTGGGCACCACCGGTAACCGCGCCATCCTATTCAATCAAGCAGGCGACATTGTGGGCCAAGCCTATAAGGAACTCACACAGTACTATCCACAACCGGGCTGGGTGGAACATGATGCGGTCGAAATTTGGCAGGAAGTGCAATGGGCCATGAAAACAGCCATTGCCGAAGCCAAAATCAGCGCCAGTGACATTGCCGCCATTGGTCTGACGGTGCAGCGAGAGACCTGTCTGCTGTGGGATAAAACCACGGGTGAGCCGCTCCACAAGGCCATCGTTTGGCAAGATCGACGCACGGCGGATATGTGTGCCACCCTGGCGGACCACAAGGCAGACATTTATGAGCGCAGCGGCCTATTTCTCGACGCTTACTTTTCAGGCACGAAGCTGCGTTGGCTGCTGGATAAAACTCAGCCAGGGAATTTGGACAATGTGCTAGCGGGCACCGTCGACACTTGGGCCTTGTGGAATTTGACCGGTGGCAAGGTCCACGCAACAGACCATAGCAATGCCAGCCGAACCCTACTGATGAACCTGGCCACCCAGCAGTGGGATGGGAAACTGCTGGATATCTTTGGCATCCCCCAGTCATTGCTAGGGGACATCAAACCCAGCCAGGGAATTTTTGGTTACACAGACCCCAGCTTACTGGGGGTAGAAATTCCCATTGCGGCCATTTTAGGGGACCAGCAGGCGGCGTTGTTTGCCCATGGTTGCCATCGCCCCGGCCTGCTCAAGTGCACCTATGGCACTGGCGCATTTCTAGTCGCCCACACCGGCAAGGAAATCGTCCGATCCAACAACCAGCTCCTGTCCACCATCGGCTGGACCACGGCCAAAGACGACGGCAGCTACGACCTGGGCTATGGCCTAGAGGGCAGCATGTTTACCGCTGGAGCCTGCATCCAGTGGTTGCGGGATGGATTGCAAATTATTGATAGTGCCGCCGACAGTGAGCCCCTGGCCACATCCGTTGAAGATAATGGCGGCGTTTATTTCGTCCCGGCCCTCAGTGGCTTAGGGGCTCCCCATTGGGATATGGGGGCCAGGGGTGCGTTTTTGGGCATTACCCGTGGGGCCACCAAGGCCCATATGGTGCGGGCGGTGCTAGAAGCGATCGCAAACCAAGCCCGTGAAGTGGTCACCGCCATTAATGACGACAGTGGCACACCCATTACAACGCTCAAGGTGGATGGCGGAGCCTGCCACAACAACTTTTTGATGCAGTACCAGGCGGATGTGTTAGGCATTCCGGTGGAGCGTCCGGCGGTGCTAGATGCCACGGCCCAGGGGTCGGCCTTTGCCGCAGGTCTAGCGGTTGGGTACTGGGATGACTACACGGCCCTAGTGAGCAGCCGCAAGATTGATAAAACCTTTGAACCGGGCCCAGGCAAAGCAGCGGCCCAGGAAAGTTTTGCCACCTGGCAACGGGCGGTGGAACGGGCTAAGGGCTGGATTGTTTAGTTGGCTTCGGCTGAGCGGAGCCGATTGATCGTTGGCTTCGACTCCGCGCAACCGATTTGTAGTTGGCTGAGCGGAGTCGAAGCCAACTACAAATTATGGTTTGGACCATGGGCACGCTAAAACGGGTGTGGGGTTCTACGGTTCGGTTATCCCCACGGAGCTGAACCCGTAAAGTCTATGGCATTGGATGAAGCCATTGATTGAAAGGCCACCCATGTTAAGTCGCCAGTAAATGATGCTTCTCGAATTAGACCGGTTTGGAAAAATAGCGTTAGGGGTAGGTGCGATCGCAGGCAGCATCGCCTTCTTGAACCTGCCCTACCCCATGATTCGCTGGCCCGTCGCAAAAGTTGCCCCCATGGTCCTACTGCCCAGCTTTATGCAGATGGATCACCATTACCGCCAGGCCATCATCCAAACAGAACAGGCCGATCAGCTCATCAACCAGGCCACCACCATACAAGACTTTGACCTCGGCACCGAAAAAGCAGCCCAAGCCCAAGCCCACCTCGACAACCTACCCGTCTGGTTTCTAGGGTACTATCCCCAGGGCTACTGCGGCGTATTTCGCTGTGGCTGGAAGTTTACCCTAGACGAATTTGAAGACGCCCGCGCCTTAATCGGCAGAATGGACGCCCAAATTTTTCAAGAACAAAACGCATTAGCTGTTTTAGAAACCCATTCCAATCAAGTCCTTGCAGCCCAAACCAGCTTTGAAACCAGCGATCCAGCCACCCAAGAAGACATTCTAAGAGACTGGCAACAGGGGATGGATCAGTTAACCGAAATCCCACCAGAAACCCTAGCAGGCCGCCTAGCCAAAACCAGGTTAACCGCCTACCAACGAGATTATCAAACCATCTCCGGACAAACCGCCATTCTCACCAAGGGCAATGCCCTTTTAGCCGCAGCCCAACAGTTTGCCGAGGCGGCCACCGCAGAGAGTCAAAACCCACCCCACACCGCTGACAAATGGGACCGCATCGCCACCCTATGGGAAGACGCCCTAGCAGAGTTAAACAAGATTCAGCCGGACGAACCAGACTATGTCAAGGCTCAAGGCCTAAAAGCTCAATATACCCTCAGCCTGGGGGAGGTAAGAGAACTACAAAACTCTGAAAAAGAAGCTGTAAAGCTAGTCCAGGCAGCGAAAAAGGATATCAACAAACTGGTGGAAATATCGGCCAGCCAGAGTCCCGAGAGAACCATAGCCGCCGTCAATCAGGTCATTAGTGACCTGGAACAAGTGCCACCGAACACAACAGTCAGTGAAGAGGCCCAGGTGTTGATCGCTCAAGCCCAGGCTTATTTGAGTAAAGCAAACTAAGGAGCGGAAATTCTAAACACCCCTACCCATCCCCCTACTCCCCGTTCGGGACAACGTTGATGGGTTTTCCCCGGGTTGGTCTTGTCCCCTGCCAGGGGTTTAGGGTACGCGGAGGAGAGTCCCTAGTAAACGATTTGGCATTAACCGAACCCGATAGGGGTGTGGCCCACCCTCCGCCAGGCATCCATGCGGTTTCGCCTCTTCCGGACGGGATGAAGCCAGAGGCTTCGGGCAGGGTGCTCAGCCAGAGGCTGGGCACCAAAATAAAAAATTTTAACGCGCTGCGCGCGCAAGAAAGAGAGAAAAGCCCCAAGAAAAAAGAGCAAGAGGGAAAGAGAAAAAAGCGCTACGGAAGAATCCTGGGTGCGGAACATACTACACGAAAACCGCCGTCGTCGTCGCGGCCGTCTGGCGTATAGCTGAAGCGAACGGCGGAGCGGCAATTCCTCGGATTGCCGTACCAGGAGCCCCCGCGTAGTACGCGAAGATTAGATTCTCCTCCCTGAATCCAAGGAGAACTATCTTTAGGGGCACCGTTATAATCCTTATGCCAATGGTCTTGGCACCACTCCCACACATTGCCATGCATATCGTACAGGCCAAAGTTGTTAGCAGAAAAGCTCCCTACAGCAGTTGTCTTCTCTCGATAAACTCCCTTTTTACCATCGCCATAGGTATAGTTGCCATCATAATTAGCCTGATCAGTGCTGATAGTCTCACCAAAGTAAAACGGAGTTCTTGTCCTCGCGCGACAGGCATATTCCCATTCCGCCTCGCTGGGCCATCGATATTGTTTACCCGTATGCTTCCGTAACCGCCGACAAAATTCCTCCGCCTCAAACCAGCTCACCTGTTCCACCGGCAGATCGTTCCCTTTAAACCTAGATGGAGCAGCCTTCAGCTCTATCTCTACCTTCTGCAACCTAGCAACAGCCTCCCATTGGGCCTGGGTCACCGCATACTTCCCCATATAAAAAGCAGGCACCTGCACCCGATGCTGAGGATCTTCACTATCCTCACGCTTAGCCTCACCCTTAGGAGACCCCATCAAAAAGTCTCCCTCAGGGATATAGACCATATCCAGAGTGACACCATTCCCCAACTTTTCCGGAAAAGAGACCGGCGTTTGAGGTGCGGACCCTTGCGCAGGCCCATTATTAACCACCCCACCCACCTGATCGCCTTTCACCGTCTCCGCCAACCCAGCCGCAAACTGAGCCCCCCGCAGGTCATACTTCGGCCCCTGCGGCACAGACACCGTCTTCTCCACGCTGTTCTTAGGCACAGGAGCAGCCTCCCCCAGCACCCCCTTCAACCCTTTCACCAACCGGTTCATATCCGGATGGAACCGGGGATTATGCCCCACCTGCATCCCATTCCGCCGAGCCAAAGACTGTAGCGACTCCGGCAACTCAGGCCGCCGGGGCATACTCGCCCCCTGAATCAACACCGGAATCACCGGAATCCTGCGTTTCAAAGCCGACTCCACCTCAATCCGCACAAAATCATCCGGGTTATCCAACCGCCGCGTCCCATCCGGCTCCGTCACCGTCAACCAGGTCCTGCCAATAATCACCAACACCACCTGGCACCGACTCACCGCATCATCCAAATACTCCGCAAAATCCACCCCCAACGGAATACTATCCACATCCTGAAACACCCGGCCCTGACCAAAATCAGCCACCAACCGATCATAAATCCGGTCCGTTTCAGCCGTGCTATCACTGCGACGGTAGGAAATAAAAATCGATCCAGGACTCGACATCAGCATCAAGGAAATAGCCAACACAGCCTTAATTTAGCGATTAAGGCTACCTCTTGCATATATACAACTATTCAAACCGCTTTACCTGACATCCTTCCAGAAAAAAGCCACCGGCCATAGAAATAACCCCTGCGTTCAGAATTTTGTCGCAGCGCGCAAAATTCTGAACCACCCCACCAATCCCCCAACCCGCTCACAGAGATAACATCCATATTTTTCCACTGGGTTCTAGGGCGGGCGACCCCGCCCCTAGCCATTGAAGTTTAGACACTCGGAGGAACCCCAATCAACCGCCTCAGCCTCCTAACCAATACCAACAAAACTCTTCATAGCCATACAAAAAACCTAAGCCCAAAAAGCTACATTAAAAAACAAAATTAACAGTAGCCCCTAAACCCCAAAAATAATGAAAAAAATCACCACACTCATTATTTCAAGCACTGCCCTGTCGCTACTAGGCGCAACATTTTACATAGCAGCCAATGCCCAGCACGCCCCAAACCCTCAAACACCAACCCCACACACCAAACCACAACCCAAAAATTCAACCATCACCCCCACAATCGATAGCAATGGCATTTACCACTTTGAAGCCGCCGCCGGCGACATTGTCTCAGTCACCACACAACAAGGTACTGGCATTGACGCCCGCCGATGCTATCCAGATTTTTTCAGCGACCCCCGCATC
>CALHGI010000271.1 GCA_938029995.1 uncultured cyanobacterium
TGCATGGCCAGGGGCACCTTGGGACTAGCGGGCACCACTAGGGTTAGCTGGCCTGGCCAGTGCTGGTCAGTGATGGCCTGCCACCGCTCCCCATCCACCGCAGTTTCCGAGACATAGGGCCATAGGTCGGTGGCATTGGCCCCTAGTAAAATCAAGGACTTTTCTAAGCTGCGCTGCTTCAATTCATAAAGCATGGAACTGTGTTCAGGGGTTGTTGCCACCCCCCAGACGGTGTCCGTGGGTAGGGCAATGACACCGCCACGGGCGGCTTTCACATAGTCCTCTAGGGGTACATAGGGCATTGGGCGCCACCACCTCTCGCTGAGTTTGTTGACCTTGGGCTGCTGAATTAGGTTTGAGTACCCATGTGCATAAGGGCTTGCCGCAGGTTGCCACCATGGTGCTCCAACGCGGTCTGGGCGGCCTCTTTGTCTAAGTTGCTCCAGTGCATCAGCAGGGCCAGTTTGACCTGTTGGTCACTGTGACCCAGGAGGATATCGGCCTCATCCCGTGATAGCTCGGTGAGGGCGGCAATAATCCGTAGGGCCCGGTCGTGGAGTTTGGTGTTGGTCACCGATACATCCACCATGCGGTTGCCGTAAACCTTACCCAGCTTCACCATTGCCCCGGTGGATAAAATGTTCAGGGCCATTTTGGTGACGGTGCCCGACTTTAGGCGGGTGGACCCCGCTAGCACCTCTGGCCCCACCGGCAGTCGCAGGTCAATATCCACGTCAATAGTGACCTGTTCCGCTGGCACACAGGCCATAAAAATGGTGGTGGCCCCCCGCAGATTAGCTTCCTCCAGGGCGCCGTGCACATAGGGCGTTGTGCCTCCAGCCGTGATCCCCACCACCACGTCCAGGGCCGAAATCTGGTGGGTGGCCATGGCCGTTGCCCCGTCCGCAGGCAGGTCCTCTAGGGCTTCTGAACTTTTTAGCAGGGCCGGTGCGCCCCCGGCCAAAATTCCTTGCACCAGCTCCGGTGGGGTGCAAAATGTTGGCGGACATTCGGCGGCGTCCAGCACCCCAAGGCGGCCGCTGGTGCCCGCCCCCACATAAAATAAACGGCCTCCTTCCCGCAGGGCGGCGGCGGTTCGGTCAATGGCCTCTGCCATCAGGGGGGCGGCGGCTGCGATCGCATCCACCGTCCGTTGGTCCTCCTGGTTAAACACCCGCACCATTTCCAGCGTCGACAGTTGGTCCAGGTTCTGACTCAGGGGATTAACCTGCTCGGTGAGAAGGTAGCCGCGATCGTTGAGGGTATCTGTCATAGTAAATTCTCCAGCTGCTGCCGAATCCGATCCAGCTCATTTTGGGACATATCTGGGGTCGAATCAGCCGACGGGGAGGATTGTCCCAGACCTTCGGGCCGGGTTTCGGGGTCCCAATCCGTCGCTTCTAGATTTTGCTCGGGGGGCATGACCAGGGTGCCGGTTTCCACATGTTTGGCTTCGTAGCCCGCACCGCGACAAAATTCCTCAATTTCTTCCGACTCAAATCCTTCTACGCTGCAAGATGGAAAATCTTGGGCCTCCAACAATCCACCAAAGCGAGTGGCATCGTCTTCGTTTTCAAACATTAATACAATGTTGCGATCGCCCACCTTAAGGGAGTGGATCCCCTCATTTTCAGTGCGAGCGTTAAATAGAACCACAAAAACACGCATGGCCTTCTCAGGTGTATTTGCTAGTTATCTTATCAGCACTATAAAACCGTCTTTTCAATGTTTAACGTTCTGTGCAGGCAGGCTGTGAGTTGGGCTTAGCTTTTTGCGGGCGATGGCCTATGGGCGGCGGTCCATGACCGCTGCAAAATGAAAAATAAATGTTACATCCACTTCATCGGTAACCACCTAGACAGACGATGGACTACCTAGGCACTTCACTAGGGGAAGCTACCCAAGACCGCCATGTCTAATCAATCGAGAAATCTTCCACAAGCGTCTGGTTTGATGGGGATCGTTGCAAACTTTTTCCAGTTTCAACAGTTGGGCACTGACCTCCCTACGGAGATATTGGCCGGGGCGACGACATTTGTCACCATGGCGTATATTCTCATTGTCAATCCAGCGATTTTGTCGGAGGCGGTATTTCTCAATGGGCCGGGAGACTTGTTTGGGGAGCTGGTGATGGCGACGGGGCTGGCGGCTGCGATCGCAACCCTGGTGATGGGTCTCTATGCCAAACTCCCCTTTGCCCTAGCCCCCGGCATGGGCATCAATGCGTTCTTTGCTTTTTCCGTTGTGTTGGGCATGGGCATTGACTGGCGGGTGGCCCTAGCCGCCGTCTTTATTGAGGGAATTATCTTTGTCATTCTCACCCTCACCAAGGTACGGAGCAAGATTGTTGAAGCCATTCCCGCTGCGGTGAAGCATGCCACCACGGCAGGCATTGGCCTATTTATTGCCTACATTGCCCTCAAGGGCGCGGGCATTATTGCCCCGTCCGAGGCCACCCTCACCACCCTGGGCAATCTCAGATCGCCCCAGGCGGCCATGACCCTATTGGGCTTGGCCATTACCGCCTTTCTTTTTGCCCGTCGCATAACGGGTGCCCTCCTGTGGGGCATTGTCGGCACCGCCCTCCTGGCCTGGTTATTTGGCGTGGCCCCCTGGCCCGAGGGGGTTGTTGCCATTCCCGCTGCCCCCACCCATCTGTTTGGCCAAGCGTTTGTGGGTTTGGGAGAACTCTTTAAGCTCAATGCGTTCCAAATTGTGAGCATTGTATTTGTCTTTTTGTTTGTTGACCTGTTTGACACCATCGGCACCCTAACTGGGTTAGGCTCAAAAGCAGGCTACATCGACCATGATGGCAAATTTCCCGGTGTGGAGAAGGCGTTTATGGCCGACGCGGTGGGAACAACGGCGGGGGCTATCCTGGGCACCTCCACGGTGACCACCTACATTGAGTCTGCTTCAGGGATTTCTGAAGGGGGACGCAGTGGGTTTACGGCAGTGGTGGCGGCGGCGCTCTTTTTGTTTGCCCTGTTGTTTATTCCCCTGTTTTCTGGCATTCCTGCCTTTGCCACGGCTCCAGCCCTGATCATGGTGGGGGTGATGATGATGTCCGGGGCCAGACTGATTGACTGGGAGGACCCGGCAGCTGCGATCGCAGCCTTTCTCACCATCATTATGATGCCCCTCACCTATTCCATCGCTGAGGGCTTAGCCATGGGCCTAATTGCCTATCCTTTGGTCAAAGCGTTCCAAGGCAAAGCCCAGGAAACCACCCTGGGCATGTGGATTTTAGCGGCCATCTTTATCCTGCGCTACGTCTTTGTTGCCGGCGGCTAAACGCTAGGTAACCGACCAAACTCGGGCTACAGGCGGTAGACGCATTCTCTGTTCTGGCGTCTACCGCCAAATTTGTGTCCCTCCCCTACTACCCATCAACGCTCAAGCCCATAGCCATGCAACACCCTGTCAAAAGCCCTTGCTATGATCACAAAAAGTTCCCAAAGAAGAGG
>CALHGI010000272.1 GCA_938029995.1 uncultured cyanobacterium
CATGGGGGCCTCTGACTTTGCGGACCAGCCGGAGCTGCCAGCGGTGCCCCTGGAACTGAGCACCATTGCCGAACAGCTGTGGTCCGGTGACTTTGTGATTAATGAAACCTTTACCCCCGATGCCCTGGTGGCCAATCGAGCCCGTAAACCCTATGGCATTGTGCATTTGGCCACCCATGGTGAATTTAAGGCGGGCAGCCTGGACAACTCCTACATTCAGTTTTGGGATCAGCGGCTGAGCCTGGATCAGGTGCGTTCCCTGGGGCTCAATGACCCCCCGGTGGAACTAATGGTGCTAAGCGCCTGTCGCACCGCCCTGGGGAATGAGGAAGCTGAACTCGGGTTTGCCGGGTTTGCGGTCCAGGCCGGGGTAAAAACCGCCTTGGCCAGCCTGTGGAAAGTGGATGATGTGGGCACCGCCGGGTTAATGACCCAGTTTTATACCAGTTTGCAAACGGAGCCCATCAAAGCCGAGGCCCTGCGCCAGGCCCAGCTGGCCATGCTCCATGGTGACATTAGTGTCGACCAGGGGCAGCTGCGGTGGTCGGGGGGCAGCTTGGAGCTGCCTAGGGAGCTGGCCAACATCGACAGCGATCTATTTTCCCATCCCTACTTTTGGGCCTCATTTACCGCCATTGGAAATCCTTGGTGAAGCGGTGTAAAGGGAGGTTGGAAAAATGGATTGACGTACTATAATTAGCGGGGTCTAGACTGCTTACGGGCTAGACATTAGGAGCATTTTTTAGGAGCATTGCAGGTTATGGAACGGTTTCGATCACTGACGCGGTCGCTAATGCGGTCGATGATGAGCATTTGTTTAGTTGCGATCGCAACCCTGCTGGTAAGTTGTAGTTCTGGTGGCAAAGCTGCCGTACCCGTCACCTATACCGACGCCCAGCTTTCGCAAATTTCCATTTACGCTGGCCGCATCCAAAGCTCAAAAGATCGCTTACCCGAGCTGGCCGATTATATCCGCACCAAGAACTGGGTCAATGTTGACAACTTTATCCACGGTCCCCTAGGCAACCTGAGGGAAAGTATGAACCGCCTAGCGTTTCAGCTATTACCCGAAGATAAAGCCGCGCTTCTCGCCGCCGCCGACAAAATTTCAGTTGACCTGGAAAACATGAGTTCTGCGGTGGGTACCTACGACTTTAACGCCACCAATAATGCCTACGCTAAATTTGCCAGTGACTTAAGCGTATTGCTCAACTCAGTTCCCACGGCAGAATAACCCCCTTAGGTAATCCTTGATCCATGACACGAATTGCTATTATCGGCTGCGGCATTGTTGGTGCGGCTCTCGCCTACGAACTCAGTTCCCATAGCGATTTAGAAATTCACATCATCGATCAAGGAGACCCGGCCCAAGGCTCTACCCAAGCGGCCTTGGGCGTTTTAATGGGCATCATTAGCCACAAGGTCAAAGGCCGCAGCTGGCGACTGCGACGCGATAGCGTTGAACGATATAAAACATTAATTCCTGAATTAGAAGAGTCCCTAGGGCGGCCCATTCCCCACATCCAAGGCCTGCTCAGCCTATGTTTTGACCCAGAACAGTTACCCCGTTGGCAGGACCTGCAAGAAAAGCGGGCCACCCAAGGCTATCCCCTCGAAATTTGGTCCCCGGATGATCTGCGCCAGCGCTGTCCCCAGATCGACGCCCAAAATGTCACCGCCGCCATCTACTCCCCCCAGGATGGCCAGGTAAACCCCCAACAGCTCACCCTGGCCCTGGTGGAAGCGGCCCAGCAGCGGGGCGTTATTCCCCACTGGCAAAGCCCCGTTTTAGGCCTCAAGACCCAATCGGGCGCTTGCTCCCAACTCCAGCTGCCCGACGAAAATCTAGACGTCGATTTGGTGGTCATATCCGCCGGTCTAGACTCCGCCGACTTGAGCCAAATTGGCCCAGAACCCCTGCCCATGATCCCGGTGTTGGGGCAGGCCCTAGAAATTGAACTGGAACAGCCCCTGGGCAATGACGATTTTCAACCCGTAATTAACGGTCACGACATTAACTTGGTGGGGTTGGGCGACAACCGCTATTGGCTGGGGGCCACGGTGGAATTCCCCCCCGGTGGTGAAGCCGTAGAACTGCCCCTGGATGTTGAATTAGTGCCAGACCCGGAACAGTTAGAACAGATGCGGCAGCTGGCAACAGGTTTCTGTCCAGCTTTGATCAAGGCACGAATTTTAAAGCATTGGAGTGGATTGCGACCTCGCCCCCAAGGGGAAAGCGCCCCCGTGATTAAACCCTTGGCCGGGTATGAGAATGTGATTTTAGCCACGGGACATTATCGCAATGGGGTGTTGTTGGCACCGGCCACAGCCATTACCGTGGCAGAACTTTTGGGCCTAACCGCAGCAGAAAAAGACGAAAACATTGAACCAGAAGGGGGTCTAGAAACGTTGGACACCAACACCTAAACTAAAACCTTGAGGCGTTGCTGATCCTCGGGATGATTTTACGAGTCTCAATCCGGCTATTAGCCAGGTTTACAGATCGATTCATCCTCTAAATCAGCAACGGCAACCTTGATATAACGTCCCCCATGTTTGCTTTGGCACTACCCTAGCCATATCCCAAGGATAGTGAGGTGAAACCCATGGGGCGATATGACATTTCTCAAAAAATTGAGGCGATGGACCCAGCCCAGGATGCGATGGCCATCTGCCATCTGCTGGCGGGCTACGAATTCCCTTGGGACATTACCCGCGCCTTAGAAATAGCTCTGCTGCGCACCTTTTGCGTGCCCACCATTGCTAAACTCTTGCACAAGACAGGAGAGTTTCAGACCCATACCCAAAAACGCTATGACGACACCGGCATTATTGTGTCAGAACTGTTTAAGTGGGGCTATGGGCACCCGCGAGGGCAGGCGTTTCTGCAACGAATGAATGCCATCCACAGTCGGTTTCCCATTGCTAATCAGGACTATTTGTATGTACTGTCCACATTTATCTATGAGCCCATACGCTGGTGCGATCGCTTTGGTTGGCGACCCCTGAGCACCCTAGAAAAGCAGGCCATGTATCACTTCTGGGTGGCCGTGGGGGAGCGCATGGGCATTGTCCACATCCCCGACTCCTATGGTGGGTTTGAAACCTATAACCAAACCTATGAGCAGCAGCACTTTACCTATGCCGTGGCCAATCAGCGGGTGGCCGATGCCACTCGGGCCATGCTGTTGGGCTGGTTCCCAGTGGGGGTACGGACCCTCGCCAACAAAGCCATTCCAGCCCTCCTAGATGACCCCCTCCTCCAGGCCCTAGGCTGGCAACCGGCCCCCGCCTTCCTCACCCATGTACTGGAAAATAGCCTCAAAGTTCGCAGTCGTCTGTTGCGTAACCTCCCGCCCCGGTCTTTACCAGACTTCTTTGCCGACCAATCCATCCGCAGCTATGGCCAGGGCTATGGGCTCACGGACATTGGTCCTCCGGCCCTTCTAGAAGACCTCAATTTAAACAATGGGAAAGAACACCCTTAGGAGACTTTTATGGCCATGCAACTAGACAACGTAGTCCCCTTTGGTCGGTCGTTTGATGAATATGTAACCATGTTCAATCTGACTCCAACGGACCTGGGGCAACCCATATTAAGCGTGGCCGATGGACCCGCGAGTTTTAACGCAGAAGGCACCAGCCTCGGCCATCGCATTCAGTCGGTTGATCCGCTCTATTGTTACCAGGCTAGGGACATAAAGCAGCGGTTTGATGCGGTGGTGGACAACATTATGGCCCAGATAGAAAACACCCCCGACGACTGGGTTTGGAGCTACCATCACTCCCCCAGCGATTTGCGAAAAAATCGTGAAAATGCCATCCAAAAATTTTGTCAAGACTTTGGCCAGGGCAAGGCTGAAGGCCGCTATGACGTGGGAGAACTCCCCCAGTTAACCTACCCAGACGCCAGCTATAACCTGGGTCTTTGCTCCCATTTTTTGTTTCTCTATTCCGAGCAGTTTGACCGCACCTTTCACCTGGACTCCATTTGCGAAATGCTCCGCATCTGCCGGGAAGTCCGCATATTTCCGTTGCTCACCCTCAGCCTGCAGCCATCCCCCCACCTACACTTTGTCCTAGCAGCCCTGGAAAATCTTGGCTATCAGTGGGAGATTCAGCCCGTTGCCTATGAGCTACAGCGTAATGGCAACAAAATGCTTAAAATCACCCCATCAGTCAACGGCTGAGTGCAGAACCGTTGACCCCTAAAACTGTTAGCGCTCCCATCGGGCCAGCAACATTTAGAAAATCCCCGTTACCCCATGCAGGGTAAC
>CALHGI010000273.1 GCA_938029995.1 uncultured cyanobacterium
TTCCACACGGTAGCCTTTGGGCAAATAATTTCGAATTGTTTTTGCCTTTGTAGGTGACTCAACAATGACAAGGGTGGACATAGAGCTGAACTGAAAATAATGGTCGAACTACGTAAATGGGGAACCAGCAATGCCTGAACAGCAAATATACATAGCTCCCAACCCCAAACTAGCGAAACGACTGGATCGTTTAAGCCGATGTTTGATTCTTAGAAAGCATGCCCCAAAGGGCTCCAAAGGCGACGGTTTTCATTGGCTAACTATACATAACCATTGCATCGAGACCGGCATTTATTTTAGGTCGGACTAACCGTCGAGAACGGAAAGCTTCCCCTAAATCTTTGCCAAGCTGCGTGTAACGGCCGCCCTTATATATCGATAGATCGAAATGGCGGATTTCGTCCACCTCTTATATGAGCAAAGTCCTCAATTTTTGCTTGATTCCAGGCATATAAAACGGCCTTGATTGAATGAACAGAAGGGATTTGGGCGATCTTTAAAAAAGAATTTGGTGAATCCGTCTTGATTTGCCCAAGACAATCTAAAGAAAATGCAAAATATAGCTGTCAACCGGTATCCATCCGTCAGTTTCAAGCCTCAGAATTTAGTCTGATTCAGGAATTTTCCCTGGGGAAGTTCAAGATGAGCGAGAATACTAGGGTAAGATTCCAAATGGAAATACCGCACCACTTCGCCAATGGACTTTGCAAGCCTCGCTGCCCAGTTGAATACGGGTAAAGTTCTGCCCGAATTAATCGTTATTGTCACGATCCTAATTATTTTGGTAGGCGACTTGATCGCCGGTCGGGCATCCTCTCGCTGGGTTCCCTACATGGCTATCGGCGGCTGTTTAGCCTCCGTTGCTGCCTTAACACTTCAGTGGGATATGGGCAATTCCACCGCATTTTTTGGTGAATTTAACAGCGATGCCCTGAGCCTTGTATTTCGAGGCATCATCGTTTTATCAGCTGCGGTGACAGTGCCCATGTCCATTCGCTACGTGGAGCAGTCGGGCACTGCCCTGGCTGAATTTTTAGCGATTTTACTGACGGCCACCCTGGGGGGCATGTTTCTGTCCGGCGCCAACGAGCTGGTGACGATTTTTGTATCCCTTGAAACCCTCAGTATTTCTTCCTATTTGCTCACTGGCTACATGAAGCGGGACCCTCGTTCCAATGAGGCTGCCCTCAAGTATTTGCTGATTGGTGCAGCGAGTTCGGCAATTTTCCTATACGGCATTTCACTGCTGTATGGCCTGTCGGGAGGGGAAACCAAGTTAAGTGCCATCGCCCAATCCCTAGCTAGTCAGTTTTCAACCGGTGCTGGTGAAAACTCCATTGGTTTGGTGGTGGCCCTAGTCTTTGTCATCGCGGGTATTGCCTTTAAGGTTGCCGCCGTTCCCTTTCACCAGTGGACCCCCGACGTGTATGAGGGATCACCCACGCCGGTGGTGGCTTTTCTGTCCGTTGGTTCCAAGGCAGCAGGCTTTGCCTTAGCCATTCGCCTGCTAGTCACTACGTTTCCCCTGGTGTCCGATGAATGGCGCTTTGTCTTCACAGCCCTAGCCATCTTGAGTATGGTTTTGGGCAACGTGGTGGCCCTAGCCCAAACCAGTATGAAACGAATGCTGGCCTACTCCTCCATTGGACAGGCAGGGTTCATGATGATCGGTCTGGTAATTGGCACTGATGCTGGCTATGCCAGTATGCTCTTTTACTTGATGGTTTACTTGTTCATGAACCTGGGGGCATTTACCTGTGTCATCCTCTTCTCCCTGCGCACAGGCACTGACCAAATTAGTGAATATGCAGGCCTATATCAAAAGGATCCTCTCATCACCCTGTGCCTATGTCTCTGCTTACTTTCCCTTGGTGGCATTCCTCCCCTGGCAGGCTTTTTCGGTAAGCTCTATATCTTCTGGGCCGGTTGGCAGGCTGGGGCCTATAACCTAGTGATGATTGGTCTGATTACCAGCGTTATCTCCATCTACTACTACATTCGTGTGGTGAAGATGATGGTGGTCAAAGAGCCCCAGGAAATGTCTGACTCGGTTAAAAACTATCCTGCTCCCCAGTGGGATCTGCCAGGCATGCGTCCGATGCAGGTGAGTTTGGTTTTAGCCGTTGTCGCCACATCCTTGGCTGGTGTGCTGTCCAACCCCCTATTCACCTTGGCCAACGACTCTGTTTTGAAGACCCCATGGCTCCAGGCGACGAAGATTGAAACGATTGCCCACCATCAGGCCAATGGCCCGATAGCTGTTGTATCCCCTAGTGCAAAGGTTCAATAGGGGCCGTTTTCCTTTCGTTTCAAACCCTTTTACTCAAACTACTAAAACCGAAGGCCTTGTATCAACCTAGGAGATACAAGGCCTTCGGTTTATTAATGCGCATTATTATTAATGCGCACTATGGGAGGAATGCATGGGAAACATCACAGAGCTACGGATGCGATTATCCTCTAGCTTCTCCAAGACAAACTCCCCCCCCAATCGCACCATGAGAGACCGACAAATCGCTAAATTTAGGCCAGGAGGTTTATCTAAAGATGACTCCGCTAAATGGTCCAGACGATGCCCCTGGTTGAGGGCCGTAATGATGCCATCTTCCACATCACCATCATCGGTAATCGATAGCTCGATCCACTGCTGATCAAGGGGACGACTCCAAATATCCACGCGCCCCCGAGCCGGTGAACGTCGGCAGGCGCCGGAAATCAGTTCGTATAGAATAAACTCTATTTTTTGCATTTCCCCTTGCAGGGCCAAATTACTATCGGAGTGAACTTGGGTCCACAGCTGCTTTTTCTGTACTTGGTTTTGTACCCGTTTCATCAAACGGTTTAATAATGCAACCAGGGGGACTTTGCGGAGGTCAGAAGCCATGGCCCACCGTTCTCGGCTAGTTAGCCGCAGTAATTCCTTTTCCATACCCGCTAAGCGGCTTTCTACGGCATGGAAGTAGGGCTGGTTACTAACCTCGGGCAGCTGCTTTAAATTATTCAGTTGGTGTCGCGATTCCCTCATCTGTCGCCGGACATCATCCATGTGGTGATGTTTGTACCAGTTGAGTTCCATCAATTGGTTTTTGTGGTTCCGCAAACGGCTGGTCAACAGTAAGTGACGCCGACACCAGGCGAGCTGATTAACCAAGACGGCTAACATACTCATTTGTTGATCGGAAAAGCGCCGATCCCCATGATCAGCTAAGACGATAGCGCCATTTAGGGTATGTTCCGGGGATGTTCTGAGGGCCACTACAAGGAGCTGCGCTTGCCCCGGACATCTCAACCACTGACGGGTCACATCGGGTAACTCTTCGTACTCAAGCTGAATCACGCCGTCGGTCTGGATCGCCCAGTTAATCAGGGCATCCCCATCCACCAAAATAGGCGGTTTGTCCTTGGCGGCAAACTGTTGGTCTCGAATGACAGAAGAGGCTAGGCGGGCTTCCTCCTGATCGTTTTCCCAA
>CALHGI010000274.1 GCA_938029995.1 uncultured cyanobacterium
CCCCATTAAACAGCGCTCAACCGCTCCATCAGCAAACGTTTTCCTTAGATCATGGGTCGTTTACAAATATCTTGGCCACCACGGAGAATCTACTGATCATTCAAGATCTCGATGGCGTCTGCATGGGGTTAGTGAAAGATCCCCTGAATCGACACATAGAACGGGCCTATGTAGAAGCGGTTACTGGCTATGATGGTCATTTTTTTGTGTTGACCAATGGCGAACATATTGGTCAACGCGGGGTGAATGGCATTGTGGCCAAGGCTCTAGGTCAGGAGGTGGGTAACCGATACCTACCGGGTCTCGCAGCAGGGGGAGTTCAATGGCAGGATCGCCACGGTCAGTTGACCCACCCTGGAGTAAGCGAGGCGGAACTGACCTTTCTTAAGTCGGTACCGAGCCGTATGGAAGGCACTCTGCGGGAATTTCTGAGCACCGTTGATCACGGTCTATCGCCAGACAGCGTAACCCACTGCATCCATGCGTCAGTGTTAGACAATGTGGCGTCTCCCACCGCCAACCTCAACACCTTTTATGAAACTCTGAATAATCCAGATCTGTACCGACAACTACAGGAACGGATGAAGGCATTCACTGATCAGCTGTTGGAGGAAACTAAAGCACAAGGCTTGGGTGAATCGTTTTTTATGCACTATGCCCCGAATCTGGGCCGGGATGAGCATGGGGACGAAGTGGTGTGGTGGGCGAATGAGACCACTTCGGGCACCACTGATTTTCAATTTATGCTGCGGGGGGCCATTAAAGAAGCCGGGGTGCTGGCCTTACTCAATCTCTACTACTTTAAGAAAACGGGTGTACATCCCTTAGGTGTTGGGTTTAATGCCCGACAGGCCCCTCGGACCATGGAAGATATGCTGACCCTGGTGAAACAAAATTTTGACCCGGACCACATGCCCCTGATGATTGGCGTGGGGGATACGGTTACGAGTCAAGCCGTAGCCACTGATGGGGGTATGGTCTTCAAGCGAGGTGGGAGCGATCGCAACTTTCTCCAGCTGATCCAAAACATCGGCCAGGCCTTAGATAGCGGCAATCTGGTGGTGTATGTCGACAGCAGCGGCGGCGAACTCAAAAACCGTCGCGCCCTGCAAGTAGAAACCCAGGCGGGTATCCCCACCGTTACCCGAGGGCCCGGTGATCCTCAGGATAATAGCGATCCGTTAACCCTGAATGTAGTGTTTCCCAAGGGCCATCAACAATACTGTGCAGCCTTTCAAGCCGGTGCGATCGCACGCCAAGCCAAATCGTGACCACGACCACTAACCAGCCCCAAGTCATCGGCGTCGACCTAGGCGGCACCGCCATCAAACTAGGACGGTTCACCACCACCGGAGAATGCCTAGGGTCGTTGACCGTACCCACGCCACAGCCCCAATATCCAGACCCCGTATTAGACACCGTGGCAGAGGCAATCTCCACCCTCGATCCCCATCGACAAAGTGCCTGCATCGGCATTGGCACCCCTGGCCCCGCCGACATTACCGCCCGCATTGCCCGCATTGCCATTAATCTCCCCCAATGGCTCGATGTGCCCGTCGCCGACATGCTCGAACCCAAAGTTCAACGGCCCGTGGTGGTGGCCAACGACGCCAACTGCGCTGGCCTCGGAGAAGCCTGGCTGGGCGCAGGTCGAAAGTACCAAAACTTGATTTTGCTCACCCTGGGCACCGGGGCCGGGGGCTGCATCATTATCAATGGCAAACTATTTGTCGGCCACGATGGCTGCGCCGGAGAGCTGGGCCTAGTCACCCTCGACCCCAAGGGGCACCCGTGCAGCAGCGGCAACCATGGCTCCCTAGAACAGCATGTCTCCGCCCAAGCCATTCGACGAGACATGAACATGGAACCCGGAGAATTAGCGAACCTAGCCCAAAAGGGCAATAGGGATGCGATCTCATTCTGGCAACAATACGGACAACGATTAGGCAGGGGCCTAGTCAGCTCCATTTATGTTTTAAACCCCGAAGCCGTGATCATCGGCGGCGGCATTAGCGCTGCCGCCACCTACTTTTTACCCACCACCCAAGCCGAAATCAACCAACGCATTCGCCCCCGCTATCGCCGCACCCTCCAGCTCCTGACAGCCACCTTGGGGAACCGAGCAGGCATGGTGGGCGCAGCCAGGCTAGCAATAGATCATATTAGTTAACCAGCAAATAATAAATCACCAAAACTAAAGCCAAAACGTTACAAAAGCCTGTCTGCACAAGCTTTAAAGTAGACAAAGATAATCGATCAAAGACTTATGTCAACCGTTGTAAACTTGAGTAAATTACAACCCAAAGACCGTGTTCCCAGTGCTACATTGAATTCATAGAAACAACTGAATAACTGTTAGGCAATTCCAATTTTGTCTGACGTTTCAAACCTAAATCTCTTTCAGATTTAGCTATGTGTCTAAACAGGGTCTTTGCTTTTTCAATTACTTGAAACTAGCAGCCGAATCTCCATCGATATAAGACAAGTAGCAAATTTGAACCGTAAACCCTTAGCAAAAAACTTCCTATTTACTTCTTCAACCAAACTAACAGCAGACTAGCGATTGTTTTTGAGTTTTATGAAATCAAACAAGGGTCAGTTAGAAATAGCTGGCCCTATCTTAATGGCAATTTTTTAATCCCTATGGAACCATAGGCAAGCAAACAGAAAAATATCCCATTGCAACCCATCGTTTTCTCTTCAATAAGCGATCTTTCTAGACATATCCAAGTCTTGTGTTTTCACAGTCATCTGCTAGTAGAAAATTGCACCCTCCACAGCAGCTGTTATCCCTATCTTGCAGTCATGCCCTATGGCTTAAACGATGGGCACAAAGCTGAATTGATAGAATTTATCTCTAACCTGTACCCGCGGCATACCATGGGACAACAATGACCGATTGGCTAGCCTTAGTTATTGGTAATACACGATGGCACTGGGCCTGGTTTCAGGAGTCTGAACTAAAGCATGTTTGGCATGGGGAGCATCTCTCTTCCCCGCAGCCATCGGCTCTAACATTACGGTCCCTAGGAGCCCAAGAGCCACTCCCACCAGAGCTGCTTGATGGGCCACTTGCTGCCATCGATATTTGGGCGGTTTCAGTGGTACCCACCCAAGCGCAATATCTGAACGCCCTATCCACCGTGCGCTGGATTCATAACATCCCCCTAAAAAAGGTCTATCCCACCATGGGGCTAGATCGGGTAGTCACCCTGTGGGGCGCGGGTCAGCGCTATGGCTGGCCAGTGCTGGTCATTGATGGAGGGACAGCCCTCACTTTTACCGCCGGAACAGAAGGCGCTTTGGTGGGGGGAGCAATTTTATTGGGCGTGCGATCACACCTAGCAGCTCTACACCAGGTCACTGCGGCCCTCCCCATCGTGAGTCCACCAGGCACCCTACCGCCACGCTGGGCCGTTGACACCCCTAGCGCCATACAAAGCGGTGTCATCCATACGGTCCTCGCCAGCATCGACCAATACATCCAACATTGGCAACAGCAGTACCCTGAGTCCACCATCATCTTTACCGGCGGTGATGGCGACTATCTCCATCACTTGTATCAGCAACACTCAAAACAAAACCAGACCCTGTTCAACAGAATCTGGTTTGATCCAAATTTAATGTTTTGGGGAATTACCCACTATCGTAAGGACGCAACCCGAGCACTATAAGCGGATGTGTCAGCTCCAGCCGTGGCCGATGGAATGGCTGATTCATCATCCATTTCCTGTAAACGAGCAACCCGAGCAGCCGGGTTAGGGTGGGTGCTAAAGATAGCCGGTGGGCTGCCACCACTATCTAGCTTTTGCATCAGAGTCGCCATGCCCGTCTGGTCATAGCCAGCTTCCCCCATGGTGATAAACCCATGGTCATCAGCCACCAACTCATCCTTGCGACTGTTGGGTAAAGTCAAGGCAACATCCACCGCAATCGATACCATTTGGTTACGACTCAAGCCAAACGCACCAGCTACCCCTTGGGCAATGGCCACATCCCGCATCTGATCCAGGGCATGTTTCTCGGCAATGTGCCCCACCTCATGGCCCAACACGCCCGCCACTTCCGATTCATTCTCAGCGGCCGCCAATAGGCCAGTCGTGATATAGACATATCCCCCCATGGTGGCAAAGGCATTGATGCCCTCATCTTCCACCACTTGGAATATGTAGGGAATATCTGGCCGATCGCTATGGGGAATCAAGCGCTGCCCAATCTCATCGATGTAAGCGGTCAGGTCCTCATCCCGATGTAACCGAAACGACCGGCTGAGCAACTGCTGATTGACCTGACTACCCAGACTAACTTCCTGCTCATCCGACATATTGGTAATTTGAAACACCTGAATGGTGGGCAAAATGATGTCGAGCCAACCAGCGTTAGCAGGCTGGGGCGTAGCAGCCCCCACCATTACCACCGTAAGAAAAGCCGCAGCGCCGTAGGCCAGACGACGTCGCAAGCGGTTGCTCCAACAGGAAATTGCATTAAACATGGGTCAGCTTATCGGGTAAGGAAACGGTAAAGGAAAAACGGTGGCGTGAGCCGGTGGAGAAAGCGAAGAACAGAAGCTTGTCAAGCTAGGAATTGTACAAACACTGAGCTCAAGGTGAGCTTCATACCTTGACCATAGCGGTGACTCTTAGAGCTTTTGCCCAAGACTGTGACAGTTAGTGGACTGTAAAATTAAGCACCTAGTACGGTGCAGACAGTCAAGTTACATGGCGCCATAAGTCCAACAGCCGACACCTCGGGCTAGGACACTTTGTCCCCATTGCACCAGCGTCGCTTTATCGACTTACATCTCTCTAAACCTGACCAGCCCATGATTAAATACTAACGACTACCCTGCATATCTTGTAGGGTGACGTTGCATGTCTGTTACATTACCGGCTGAGCTGCAGGGGCTTTGAAGAGTACCCGCGCGTTAGCTAGACAGGCTAGTAGAAAATATTCGGAGTGCCAAGGGTTATGGCTATTTTGGATTCAAAGGGACGGTTATTTGGCAAAATCAGCCTATTAGACATTGGTGCCGGGCTCATCATCCTGATGGTGGTTGTGGCTGTCTTTTTCTACCCTGGCACGTCTGGCTCAGTCGCCCAGGTGGGAGTCGTCAACAAGGATATTGAAGTTGATGTCATGGCCCGTGGCTTAACCGTGCTCGACCCCAAACAGTTCTTGGCAGATATGAAAGCTGAAGGCACCACCAATGTCATTATCCGAAATCAGCCCTATGGCCAAGTTGACATTAAGGATGTCAAACCACTGCCTCGCAGCACTGCAGTGGCTCAGCCCGACGGTTCAGTCAAATCATTCCCTGACCCCCGTCCCGAACTAGGGTTTACCGCCGACATGCTCATTACCCTCACCGGTAATGCCCAAATCACTGAAGATGACGAAGCTATCTTTGGCAATAGCAAGGTCAAAATTGGCACGCCCATCGAATTAGAGGGCAAACTGTATAACTTCAAAGCCAGTACCGTTGCTGTACGCATCCCTGACTAGAAAAGAACTGACTTTGTCTGTATCTTAAGATACATTTTTCAGGAAAATCTCAGCATTTCCTTTAAAGCTGTTCATAGATCTATCAGTTTCAGTTCAGATGAGTTATTCACCGTTGGCGGTAGAAGGTTTGGATACCTTCTACTTTTTCGGAGGATACACTTATGAAACGCTTTTTATGGACTGGTTTAGCTGTTGTCATTGCTGCCGCTGCTAGCGCTTCTGCGGCTCAGGCAAAGACTCCTAGCTCCAATTCGCTAAGTGGTACCACAATCCAGCAACGCCGATTAGAGGCCTTAGATCTACGCACCAAGAGCAGTGATTCTCTGGTGAATACGTCACTCCACCAACGACGATTACATGAGTTAAATGTCCGCAATAAAAGTAGTGACTCCTTGACTGGCTCATCTATCCAACAGTACCGGCTAGATGCCTTGGATGTGCGGGATAAGTAGTCACTGAGCCGCCTTGTAATTCGGATTGCGATCGCACCGTTTTGATCCATTGTGAAAAATCCATCATGACCTTGGGGACACCTCTGTGTCCCCATTTTTTTGGCCAATACCCAGTTACCCCATAGCCCCCTAGGGCAATCCCCCAGGAATCGTTATGATTAAGTTAATTGAACTTTTTAAGGTTTTTTGTCATACATGACTGCAACCGCCGACTCGCAGGGACTAAAGCAATTTTTAGAAAAACGCATTTTATTAGGTCGGCCCCTCACCACTGAGTTAACCGCTATTTTGCTGGTCTACTTCGTGCAAGGCATCCTAGGGCTAGCCCGGTTAGCCATCAGCTTTTTTCTCAAAGATGATTTAGGCCTGAGCCCCACAGAAGTTGCAGCCCTAACAGGGATCGCCAGCTTACCCTGGACCATCAAGCCCCTCTTTGGCTTCCTATCAGACGGACTACCCATCGGCGGCTATCGTAGACGGCCCTATCTGATCCTGTCTGGCCTCATGGGTACCGCCGCTTGGCTCACCTTAGCCACGGTGGTGCATACGGCTTGGCTAGCCACCGCCATGATCCTATTAAGCTCCCTATCGGTCGCCATATCCGATGTCATTGTCGACTCCCTAGTGGTGGAGCGGGCACGCCAAGAATCCCAAGTTGAAGCAGGTACCCTACAGTCCCTCTGCTGGGGCGCCTCAGCCATCGGCGGACTGCTCACGGCCTATCTGGGAGGGCTCCTGCTAGAACAAACCAGCACCCTGGTCGTGTTTGCCATCACAGCCACATTTCCCCTGATTGTGTCCGTTGTAGCCTGGCTCATTGCAGAAGAACCAGTCGATAAACAATCCGACAGACAAACCGTATGGAGCCAAGTCAAACAGCTCAAGGCAGCCTTCAGCCAGCGCGCGATTTGGATGCCTGCCCTATTTCTATTTCTATGGCAATCCACCCCCAGTGCCGATTCAGCTTTCTTCTTCTTTACAACCAACGATTTAGGGTTTCAACCTGAATTTTTGGGCCGAGTAAGGTTAGTCACCAGCCTAGCGGCGCTCATCGGTATCGCCATTTTTCAACGCTTTCTAAAGGCCGTTCCCTTTCGCACTATTTTTGCTTGGTCGACGGTGCTCGCAGCCATTGGGGGGATGACCACACTCCTCTTAGTTACCCATACCAATCGATCCTTAGGCATTGATGATCAGTGGTTTAGCCTCGGGGACAGTGCCATTCTCACCGTCATGGGCCAAATTGCATTTATGCCCGTGCTTGTCCTATCAGCACGCCTATGCCCAGCCGGGGTCGAGGCCACTCTATTTGCCCTGCTCATGTCCATTGTCAACCTAGCCGGACTACTCTCCCATGAGCTGGGAGCCCTCCTCACCCACTGGCTGCACGTCACTGAAACAGATTTTGACAATCTTTGGCTGCTGGTGACTATTACCAATCTGACCACGTTATTGCCCTTGCCCCTGTTGTTCTTACTCCCCAGCGCATCGGCCTCATCCGAGGAAGACCTGACGGGCAATACTCGGGAAGGTCCCCATACAGACGATGATGCGGCTCCAGAACCAGCACTGACGTCGTCTTAGATCGCTCTAATCACAGCAAGGGTGGCATTCCCCAGCCGCCGTTGCTCCAAAACTCACACCTAACACTTTAAGAATCCCTCCATGCAAACTCTCCCCTCCTCCAGCCCAGCCGCCAACTTTGATATGGACGATTGGCGCAGTGGCTATCGCTCGCAGCCCAATGAATACAGCTACGAGATCGAACATATTGACGGTACAATTCCAGCCGAATTAACGGGAACCCTTTTCCGCAATGGACCAGGGCTACTAGACGTTGCCGGTCATCCAGTCCATCACCCCTTCGATGGCGACGGCATGATAACGTCCATATCGATTGCAGAAGGCAAAGCCTACTTCCGCAATCGATATGTGCGCACCGCAGGCTATGTGAAAGAACAGGCCGCTGGTAAGCCACTGTACCGTGGAGTCTTTGGCACCCAAAAGCCTGGTGGCATCTGGGCCAATGCCTTTGACCTACGGCTCAAAAATATTGCCAATACCAATGTGATTTACTGGGGCGACAAATTACTGGCCCTATGGGAAGCGGCCGAACCCCACCAGCTTGATCCCAACACCTTAGAAACCCTTGGACTCGATTATCTAGACGGCGTGTTGAAACCAGGGGAAGCGTTTTCAGCCCATCCCCGCATCGACCCCAGCTCAGCCATCACCAATGATCAACCGTGCCTCGTCAACTTTGGAGTCAAGGCAGGACTTTCCAGCACCATCACCCTCTACGAATTCGACCCCAAAGGTCGCTTAGCCCGTACCCACCGTCACAATATTCCAGGGTTCGCCTTCTTACACGACTTCGCCATCACCCCCAACTACTGCATTTTCTTTCAAAATCCAGTCAGTTTTAACCCCATACCCTACCTAGCGGGCGTTAAAGGCGCCGCCGAATGTATCGAGCTCAACGCGAAACAGCCCACCCGCGCCATTATTATTCCGCGGGACGGCACCGGCCCCATCCAAACCATCGACCTACAAGCCTGCTTTGTGTTCCACCATGCCAACGCCTTTGAGACCGATGGCAAACTGTACTTAGACTCCATTTGCTATCAAGATTTTCCTGATCTAAAAGGGGCAGAAAACTATCTAGAGGCCGATTTTAATAGCATCCCAGAAGGCCAACTATGGCGTTTCGAACTCGATCTTGCCACCCAAACGAGTCAGGCCACCTGCCTGATTGAACGGGGTTGTGAGTTTCCTGATGTGAACCCCAACCATGTGGGCCGTCCCTACCGCTATTTGTATATTGGGGTGGCCAGTTGTGCCACAGGGAATGCCCCACTACAAGCTATCCTCAAGCGTGATCTCACCTCTGGCCAAGAAGAAATTTGGCATTGTGGCCCCCGTGGCTTTATTGGTGAACCGATCTTTGTGCCTCGCACCCATGGCACAGCTGAGGATGACGGCTGGATATTAAACCTGTTTTATAACGCCGAGAGTCGTTGCTCAGAGTTGGCAATTTTGAATGCTCAACACATGACCCAAGGCCCAGTAGCAACACTGAAACTCCCCCACCATATCCCCTACGGATTACACGGTAATTTCACCCAAAACTTGGTGTTGCCACAGTAAACGATCGTTATTTACGTAGACCGCTGGAATCGGCCTGTCTCCACCCATAGGGGATAGTGCCGATTTATCAGAAAAACAAGTTGCAGACGATCCATAGTGGGCACCATACGTAGTGTAACCATGTGCTCAACAACACCCGTACCCACCTATGAGTAGTCAAGTACCGAAGAAGGATACATTAAACTATCGTCTGCGTCCCAATTCCCAAGGCATACGGCTTGATATCTGGGAAGATCGATCCACCTGTTCAGAAAATCAGGCGTCCTATCAGTTTTTTGTAACCTATCAGCTCAAGTCCTCGGATGAAGCCCAGGTAATTTTAGATCGATACTTGATTACCAATGATGTTTACGGGGCCACACCCTCTAACAACACCATCACACCGATTCATCTCAGAACATTGGCCGGTTCAACGTCAGTCAATAGTTAACCGGGGTCATCGGATGGCCCTGGCTGTAGGTGCTTTTCTTCCAGGTAATAATCCCCCAAGTCAGCGTCGTTGATGGGAATAGATTCGTACCTAAGTACACCTGAAACCTCAACATCATTGCCCACAGCTGGGGCTACGTTCTCAGTCAAAATCCACACCTGACCAGTACCATCATCAATCTGATAAAGCCAGCCATTTACAATCGCTAGCCGCTGAATGACTGAACCGTTCAAAGATACGGACCGTTCAACTTTCTGTGGCTGGCGCACAGACTCAATTTTGATAGCAGAGCGGGTTAGAGATATTACGGACAACGGCTTGCCAGATGGAGCCTGACAAGCGACACAGAGGGTCAGCAGGCCTAGGCCGAAGGCAGATCTATACTTTGAGCAATCCATCACGCGAATACTCCGCCAGAAGTCTTGGAATTAGAAATCTTAAAAAAGACACCGTAGGCAACCTCAATTAGGATGTTCTACTGCGCACCATCAAAACAAAATATCAACGGCTAGAAATAGTCGGTTGATCGAGCAATGGGTTTAGCCTGGGAATGGCCTTTGGTAATCTGAGGAGAGCCAATGCCGCTAGTATCCCCTAATTGATCGGTGACATTGGCATAGTCACCGATAAAGTTAGCAAAA
>CALHGI010000275.1 GCA_938029995.1 uncultured cyanobacterium
CATTGTTTACAGAGAAATCTTATCAAAAATAAATAGAAGGAAAATAAATCTTATCAGGTGAAAATTATACTTAGCATTAGAATTCATGAATGAAAGTACAGTCAAACCTTTTCTGGAATATACCCGAATTACACTGTAAAACCTGACATAACTGAACACATGCGGTTGAACACAAATTCCGCCTTTTATTTAAGCAATTAAATCTGTCAACAATGAAAACCTATCTGAACCCATTCACATTCATTGGTCTCCAACATATTATTCAAAATAGAAAATATAAGTTTTAAATACACCTGTATACATGTTAATCAATATAAGTAATGAGGTTAAATGAAGTATACCCAAATAATCTAATACGAATTCAGTAATAAAAAATATATGAAAGGCTGCAATGAATAACGTATAATTAAAAGCAAGCTTTTTGACTTCATTGAATTACCTCAGAACAAAAACAGACCCAAATGGAATTCAGTGACATTCAAATAACAACTTCACTTTTGATAGGATTTATTAATGGGTAATATTTGGGCATCAATACTTTAACTTAATAATCAGTCCTCTTGACAAACACATACAAAGTGTTAAGATTGAAAAATACATGTGTCATCTAATGTATAACTTTCTGACAAACACACATAAAGTCACATATAAATGATGTTGGTACCAATTCTATTCACTTCTAAAATGTCTTATATACCCCACATCTCCGTGTTTCATAAAAAGAATCGCAAGGTGAAAATGATCGTGGTAGATCCGCGCCACACCGACACAGCTAAGGCGGCGGATTTACACTTGGCCATTAAGCCAGGGACAGACATTGCCCTACTCAATGGCATTGCCCACCTACTGCTCAAACATGGTTGGATCGATCCTGGCTTTATTGACTCCTGCACCGATGGCTTTAGTGACTATGCCCAGGTGGTCAAGAGCTATCCACCGGAACGGGTGACCGAGATTTGTGGCATTACCCTAAGTGAATTGGCAAAGGCGGCGGAATGGTGGGGTAAGTCCCAGCGAGTGTTGTCGCTCTGGTCCATGGGGGTAAACCAATCCACCGAAGGCACCGCAAAGTGTCGCACCATTATTAATTTGCACCTGATGACGGGCCATGTGGGTAAGCCTGGGGCTGGCCCTTTTTCCCTGACGGGCCAGCCCAACGCCATGGGGGGCCGGGAAGCCGGGGGACTAGCCCATATTTTGCCCGGATATCGCCTGGTGAAGAAGCCAGAGCATCGACAGGCGGTGGAAACGGTGTGGAAAGTACCGGAGGGGAGTATTTCCCCAGTGCCGGGGTTGGCGGCTTGGGATATGATGCTGGCCCTGGAACAGGGAGACCTGGGTGTGTTTTGGGTCGCGGCCACCAACCCGGCGGTGAGTATGCCGGATATTAAACGCACCCAGGCGGCCCTAGCCCAGTCTCCTTTCACCATTTGTCAGGACGCTTACTATCCGACGGAGACGGCGGCCTTTGCCCATGTGGTGTTGCCCGCCACCCAGTGGGGAGAGAAAGCGGGGGCCATGACTAATTCTGAGCGGGTGGTTACTTATTGTCCGGCGTTTCGACATCCAGTGGGTGAGGCGCGGGCCGATTGGGAGATTTTTGCTGAGGTGGGTCGCCGCTTGGGGTTTGAAGAACAGTTTGCCCAGCGTACTTCGGCCGAGGTGTATGACGAGTTTGTGTCGCTGACGGCGGGGCGGCTGTGTGATTCGACCGGATTGAGCCATGAACGCCTGGCAGCTGGGCCAATTCAGTGGCCTTGTCCCACGGGGGAGTCGGATGAGGTGGCCTATGGCAAGCATGATAAGCGGCTATATACGGACTATCGCTTTGCCACTGCCAATGGAAAGGCCAAGTTCTGCGCCTTTCATATTAAAGGTCTGGCGGAGCCCCCCAATGAGGATTTCCCCTATGTTCTGACCACCGGCCGCCTATATGGCCACTGGCACACCCAAAGCCGCACGGGTCGGATCGAGCGCATTACCAAGCGCTATCCGGAACCGTTGCTGGAGGTAAATCCACGGGATGCTCAGTTATTAGAGATACAGTCTGAGGACTGGGTGGAGGTGCGATCGCAACGTGGGTTTGTTCAACTCAAGGTGTTAGTCACCCAAAATATCACCCGAGGAACGGTGTTTATGCCCATGCACTGGGGATTTTTGTGGGGGGACAACATGGAGGTAAATGCCCTCACCCATCCAGAAGTGTGTCCCATTTCCCTAGAACCCGAGCTTAAAGCCTGCGCCGTACAGGTCACACCGATTCCAGTTCCTCAAACCATCGAAGGAGCCACCGTAAAATCACGGTTTATCGCAGCGCAACAAATGGCGATGAACTCGTTAAAAATAATGGTTTAGAAGCCAGGAAAGAGACTATAGCCGTTGGTGATTTTAGGGATAAACCGTTCGGCTCAACATGCTACACAAAAGTAACATCCAGCTGGCTTCACCCCGAAGATCAGCCAGCTAAGGCTATATAGAAATCGACTACAAGCTATAGACAGCAAGGGATATGACTAAAATTCATAGGCATATTCCTTATGCCGAACTCCCCCAAGACCAAGCATTGTTTGCCTTGGTTAGCTCGATTTCCCATAAAATATTGCCATGGCTGGCCAACGCCGCTCCCCATTTTCCATGTTCGCCCGTTGATTTAGTGGGTACTTTAACCATATAC
>CALHGI010000276.1 GCA_938029995.1 uncultured cyanobacterium
CATTTATCCGGCCAGGATTAGGTCGGAAATTATGATCGGGGTCCTCAGCATTGATCCGACATTCAATCGCATGTCCTTTCAAGACAATATCGTCTTGGGTAAAGCTAAGGCGCTCCCCTTGGGCCACCCGGATTTGCTCACCAATCAGATCAATCCCCGTCACCATTTCAGTCACCGGATGCTCCACTTGAATCCGGGTATTCATCTCCATAAAGTAGAAGTTACCCTGGGCATCCACCAAAAACTCCACGGTGCCCGCCCCCACATAGTTAATGGCCTTAGCCGCCCGCACCGCCGCATCGCCCATTTTTTGTCGCAGCACTGGATCAAGGGCCGGGCTAGGGGCTTCTTCAAGCAATTTTTGATGGCGGCGCTGAATCGAGCAGTCCCGTTCCCCCAGGTGCACCACATTGCCATAACTATCGGCCAAAATCTGAAACTCAATGTGGCGGGGATTCTCCACAAACTTTTCTAGATAGACGCCACCATTACCAAAGGCGGCTTCAGCCTCCCCTTGGGCCGAAAGAAATAGCTTGGTCATATCGCCCGCTTCCCGCACCAGCCGCATGCCACGACCGCCGCCCCCCGCCGT
This sequence comes from uncultured cyanobacterium, assembly GCA_938029995.1. Taxonomy (GTDB): domain Bacteria; phylum Cyanobacteriota; class Cyanobacteriia; order Phormidesmidales; family Phormidesmidaceae; genus Leptothoe. The sequence continues at coordinate 593 of CALHGI010000276.1, forward strand.
GGCCTTCACCATAACGGGATAACCAATGTCAGCCGCCAAGGCCGCCGCTTGATCTGGACTGTCTAACAACCCCTGGCTACCAGGCACCGTCGGCACCTTCACCCGTTGCATAGTGGATTTAGCGGTGGACTTATCCCCCATGGCCCGCATGGCCGCAGAGGATGGACCAATAAATACAATTTTGTGGTCAGCGCAGATGTCGACAAAGCGATCATTCTCGGCCAAGAAACCATAGCCAGGGTGAATGGCGCTGGCCCCAGTGGTCATGGCAGCAGCAATAATGTTGGGAACGTTGAGGTAACTTCGACTGCTCGGCGCTTCACCAATGCAGACCGCCTCGTCAGCTAGCTGAACATGGAGGGCATGGCGATCGATGGTGGAATGAACTGCTACGGTCGCTATTCCCATTTCCTCACAGGTGCGCAAGATTCTTAGTGCGATTTCACCTCGGTTTGCAATCAAGATTTTCGAAAAGCGCATCAGCTAGTCACTACCTTAGGGAAACTGTTGTACCTATGTGCATCATAGGATGGAAGCTGATCCTACCACGCGGACTTCCCTGGAATAGTCGCCCACAATAGGTTACGTCCTGGCTTTCCCTTAGATGGGTAAATAACCAAACAAAACTCGTCATGGAAGGAGCTGTTTGTGGTTTACTGTTATATGCTGCTGAGCGATTCTCAGCACAATTCTGCGGATGTGGTGGAATTGGTAGACACGCACGCTTGAGGGGCGTGTGGCTTATGCCATGCGAGTTCGATTCTCGCCATCCGCATTGTTTTTTTTAACCGGTTCCCCCGTCTGTTGCGATGCATCCATCAGGCGGGGGAACTTTTTTGGGCAGCCTTGGGCTCAAACAGCGGCAGAACCTAGGACAAATCCATACACCTGGTTCACGGCTTAGGCGTTTTTCCTAACGGGAAGCAACAGGATTGAACTGGGACATGATCTATCATGAAAACAGTCATGAATTTTTGTAAACTGTTTTGACCTCAACCCTTGAACCATCGCCGAAGACGCCAAAAGCCATTCGGCCTATTACCCATGCCCCAGCGGGGGCTCAGTCCCTAGCCGCCCCACCCTCCAGTTGGCATGCCCTAGACATGCTGTGGCAAGGGGATGAAACGGTTGTCAAAAAAGGGCTACCCCATGACCAGCTATCGCCAGCGTGGCAAATTCTCATGCTGGGGGACGGCTCCCCCACTCGCCACTTGCAGCTGCTAACGAGAGAACCCACCGAGGTGGATGTAATTGATATGTCTTTGGTGGGGATGGGTAACGATGGTGCCCCACCGCTGATCAGCCATGTCCCCGGCCCCCGACTTAGGCGACAGGTGTGGTTGCGTACGGCCTCTGGGCAGCGGTTAGCCTATGCCACCTCCTGGTGGGAAGCCAGCCATGTGGATGAATATTTGAAGAATCGTTCCTTGCCCATTTGGGCGAGCCTAGCCAATCTCCGAACGGAGCTTTATCGAGATATTCAAGGGATATATTACGGTTGGAGCCCGGCCCTAGAGGAGGCGTTTGACCAGCGGGGGCCGTTTTGGGGCCGTCATTATCTGTTTTGGCACCATGGCAAACCCCTCACACTAATATATGAGGTGTTTTCGCCCTATCTGATGCGGTACTTGGGTCCCATGCGCTCATCCCAGTAGGGGGTCCGCATGCATCGTCCCGGCTGGCCAACCCATTCATTATTTATCGGTTGGTTTGATAATGTGACTGCGACGTTTTCGGCATCGTTCAGAACAGTACTTTACTTCATCCCAGCAGTCGGCCCATTTTTTGCGCCAGGTGAATGGCCGTTGGCAGACGGCACAGGTTTTTGTAGGTAAATCAGACTTGCGACGTTGACGGGCCATTTGATGAAATCCAGAAAGATCTAGGACGGTGCTCACGGTATGCTCAGAAGCTAAACCATTTAACTGTTCAATTCACCTCTGTTTTTCCGGTGAGACAATCTTAGGTGCGATCGCATGTCCTCTTCCCCCCCACTATCCCAACTACGCATTGTACTAGTGGAACCCGCTGGCCCCTTAAATATTGGTTCAGTGGCACGGGTGATGAAAAACTTCGGCCTGACCCAGCTTGTCTTAGTTAACCCCCACGGCGACCCCCACAGCGACGATGCGAGGCAAATGGCCGTCCACGCCTACGACATCATTGAACGCGCAACGACGGTAGATTCGCTCCCCGCCGCCCTGGCCAACTGTCAGCGGGCCATCGCCACCACCGCCCGAAGCCGCGATTTGCAAACTCCCCTCGAATCACCAGAACTAGCCCTCCCCTGGCTGCTGGAGTCCCCCGCCCCCAGCGCCCTGATTTTCGGCCCAGAAGATCGCGGGCTGAATAACGACGAACTGCTGCAAGCCCAACGCTTTACTAAAATTGACACCCGCCCCCCCTATGAATCCCTAAACTTAGCTCAAGCAGTGGCCATTTGCTGCTATGAGCTTTCTAGGGTGGGGCACCGGCCTGTAACCCAGGCCCCTGGGCCAGGACTACCCCAGGAGGAATCGAGCACACCACCGAGCCCAGCCTTGGCTTCCCTCGACCAAATTGACGGTTACTACCAACACTTAGAGTCGATCCTATTAAAAATCGGCTATCTTTATCCCCATACGGCTCCTAGCCGCATGCGCAAATTTCGACAGCTCGGTCATCGAGCCACCCTCTCAGTCCAGGATGTAGCCATGCTCCGAGGCATCCTTCGACAAATCGACTGGGCAACCACTCCCCATCTACCCCATCACCCCCCCGATTCAAACACCCCCTAGGCAGCCATCCCCAATCCCCCCAGCTCCCTAAGGGCAACGATTAGCAATGTGTTCACACCCATGACGGATTCACAACAACCTCCTTCCAAATCACGCCGAGCTGGACGATCACGACGGCAACGACGGCCCAACCCGGCTGCTGGGGGCAGACCCAATACCGGCCGACTACGGGCCATCAAACTACCCCAGCCCCCCGGCCGATCGAAATCGCCGAATAATGCGGCCACTGGCATGTTTGGAGACATGGTTGATCCCTCCCGCCATGTCCGGCGTACGCGGCGGAATTCGCGCACGGGCTGGCCCCCCGAACCCAAGTCATCCCTGCTGCCAAAGCTACCAAAGCCGTTAATTTACGGTATCCGCCTTCTGATTATTGGACTAGGGGTAGCCGCCATTGCCGGTACGGTGCTATCGGTGCTCACCCCCACTAATCAGCCCTTCGCCAACGGCACCGCCGCCGAGACCCAATCAACGGTCACCGCCGAAGACGCTGTCGAAGACAATGTCATGCCCCGCACCCATGAGCTGTCCGAATTAAAAACCCGTTTGGTGGAGCTCCAGGAACTGATTCCTGAACTCGCCCCCAGCATCTATGTCTTTGACTTAGACACGGGCAACTACGTAGATATCTCAGGGACTGCAGCCATTTCAGCAGCCAGTACGATCAAGCTACCGATCTTAGTAGCCTTCTTTAAAGCGGTGGATGAGGGAAAAATCACCGTGGATCAGGCCATGGCCATACAGTCGAGCCAAATTGTGGGCGGTTCTGGCGACATGCAAACCCAGCCACCGGGAACGCGGTATACCGCCCTGGAAGTAGCCACCCAAATGATTATCAACAGTGATAATACGGCCACTAACATGATGATCGATCTGCTAGGGGGGGCTGCCGTCCTGAATCAGCAATTTACGGACTGGGGGCTCAGTGCCACGGTCCTGAACAATCCCCTACCGGACCTGGAAGGCACTAATACCACCAGTACTCGGGATTTGGTCCGCATGTTCGCCCATCTACATCAGGGGGAGATTGTCAGTCTGCGCTCCCGCGATCGCATGATGAATATCCTGCAGCGCACCTACAATAAAAACCTCTTACCTACAGGGGTGGAGGAGACCACGGTCAGCTACAACAAAACCGGCGACATTGGGAGCATCCTGGGGGATGTGGCCCTGATGGATTTATCGAATGGCAAACGATATGCGATCGCAACACTGGTCCAGCGCCCCGACAACGATGGCCGGGCCCGCGAATTGATCCGCCGCATCTCCCAAACGGTTTATCAGACCATGAATAACGCCATTCCCGTGATTAAACCCGGCGACCCAACCCCTGAAACCGTCTCTCCAGAAGCGCCCCAACCCGACAGCAGCACTCCGGAACCCGCTCCAGCGGAATAGGGCCAAATCCCGTTTGCGTAGCTAGTATTTACAAAAAACCGTATTAACACCGTTGACAAGATGGGCATCCTTGATACAATCTGTCACACAAGTTCGGGGATTTAGTAGTCCATCTACACTCTGATACCTGTCAGCGCTAGAGGAATATGGTCCACACCCCTGTCGATATCAATCAGGTCAAAATTAATCAAGTTAAACAGTTAGCGGCCACTGGGCACTTTCGCTCCATCGCGCTGTGGCTCAACTATCCATTGGTGCCCCAGTCTATTTACGCCCGGGTCCAAACCGACCCATCTTACCCAGGCTACCTGCAGGTTTTACTTGAGTTTGAGCACCCCCCCAAGCAAGACCCGCTCATTCGGCTCGTGTGCAACCGTCTGTGTCGGCTAGAGTCCTCCCTCATTCGCGGGGCCACCCTGATTGGCCGCACCATAGGGACCGACCGACCCCTATGGCAGCAGCGGATAAAACTTCCCACCCGTCACCCACAAGTGGCCGCCCCCGCCCAAAAGACTGCATCCGCTCCCGCCAAACCTACACCGCCCGTGGAAATGGCCCCCACGGAGCATCCCCCCATGGAGCACACCGTAGGGGCAATGTCCCCCACGGTTACTAGCACTGCTACCGCGACAGCGAACCCAGCCACCACCAGGCCTCTAGCCGCTCCATCAGCCCAGACCACAGCTCATCAAGAGTCGGACCAGGCCCCTGGAGACACTGCCACAGCTTCGCCTGAAGCCATTATCGCCGCCACCTATGGCAGTGACACATTGCTCAATGTGCCGTCCTATTTAGTCCCTCGGGGAGCTAACCACCCCGAGCGGCGCAGACGCCCCAATCGGGGTGCGGCTCCATCCCCAGTGGTGCAAATCCGTCCCGCCACGGTCGACATCACCAAAACCTCGATCCAGCGACGCACCCATCGCCGTCGTTTTGTGCCCAAGGCGGTGGTCGAGCAGCAGTTTAAGTATTTGAGGGCCATCGTAGTCACCGGTTCTGCGGCCGCCGCCTTTATTTTGGGCTGTATGACCGAAGCCATCACCTCTGAACGGGGTGAAATTGCCCAAAACGAAAAATCACCCTCCCTCCCAACATTTAACCAGGGCGGTTGGCGGCCCCTAGATCAGAGCGATGTCCAGGAAATTGCCTATCGCTCCACCATGCGGTCACCGGCCATCCCCGCCGCCCTTGAAACGGTGGCCGTGATGCCCCATCAGCCCATTAGCGATCCACAGGACCCCACCGTCACCCTCATCTTTGGGGGGGAAGTGCCCGTGGGGGATGTCCCCCTGCAAACCCCCGATGCCGTTGGTCAAGTCCTCGGTGACTTAGACATCTTCCGAGAGGCCGATGTGGCCATGGTGGGCCTCGGCAATTCCCTTGCGATCGCAGACACCTCTTTACAGGAAAACTACCTGGACCGGACTCGCCCCGATGCCGTAGATTCCCTGCGCCAAGGGGGCATTGACATTGTGGGGTTAACCGGTAACCAGATCATGGACTATGGCCGTCAAGGCCTGACAGAAACCCTGGAAACCCTAGACAGCGCCGGCATCTATCGGGTGGGCGCTGGCCGCAATCATCAGGAAGCTCGCCGCCCAGAAGTGTTAGAAGTCAAGGGACAGCGCATTGCCTATTTGAACTACGCCCCCAATAGCGATGAGGCAGCCACCTTAGCCAAGGCGGGACTAAACATTCAAGAACGGAACAGCATTGTCGAAGACATTGCGGCGCTGCGGGAGGCCGTAGATTGGATTGTGGTGAATTATCGGTGGAATGGCGACCTAGAAACAGAACCCAGTACCCAGCAAGTCAACCTGTCTAGATCAGCCATCGATGCGGGGGCCGATCTAGTCGTCGGCTATCATTCCCAGCAGATCCAGGGCGCTGAACTATACAAGTCTCGGGCCATTGTGTATGCCCTAGGGGACTTTATCTTTCAGGACAATCCCCTGGAAAATCACAACACCGCCACCCTGCGCGTTTCCCTACGGGATAAGCAAATGAAGGTTGAATTTCTCCCAGTTAGCGTCAGGGAAGCTCGACCGAAGGAAGCCTCTGGGGAAACCGCCCAAGCAATTTTGAAACAAATTCGTCAAGCATCTAATGCCTTGCCATCCCCCCTCCAGTTTCCAGCCATCTTAGACGCGGCTCCGAAACGGGAAACTTTATTGAAGCCAGACAAACCGCTGGCCCCAGTCAAATCCTTAGGGGAACTAGAACCTGGATTAGACGACACCCCAAACTACGGGGACGAAGGATTTATCCCTGAATCAGAAGGCGTTGCCCCTCAACCATTCGACGTATTTGACCCCGCCCCCAACAGCTTTACACCCGAAACATTTGAGCACCTTAGCCCCCAGCCAGATAGCTTGGCGCCAGAAGAAAGCTTTCAGCCCCATCAGTTCCAGCCCAGTGAATCAGAGGGCTGGAATGAATCAGAAGGCTGGGGAGAGACCCTACGGGACAGTGCACCCCCACTTGACCATAGCCCCCTAGACCGTTTTAATAGCCAGCCTGATGAACCGGAAACTGAGGCACCAGCCCCCAGTGAAAGCCTAGAGCCATCCACCGTACCAGTGGCCCCAACGCCAAAGCTAAATGGAGAGGAAGGTACCGAAACATCCACCGATACCCTCCTTAATCATCCCCCTAGCACCAATAACAGCGATGGCGCGCCCCAAGCCCTACCAGAGGAAAGCCCTGACCTAAGTAACGATGGCGCTAACAGCAGCGGTGGCGTTAACAAAGCCCAACCAGAGGAAAGCCCTGAAAAGCTTCTCCCAGAACAAAGTCCAGAAACAAACAATGACATCCTGCTACCCAGTGACGGGGAAACCTTGCCAGGTTACGACATGTTAGAAAACTGGGGCGAAAAATCATCCCCCCATGATGAGTTCAACCCCATCCAAGAACACTTAAACAGTGTGGAGTTATTGGACTTAGAGACCTCTGGCACCCTTTTACCAGCCGTTTCTGTAGAAGAAGACAATAGCGCCAAAGCCAGTGACGACAGAAACACATCGGAAGCGATTTCTCCCCATGATGAGCCCTTGGTGGGTCCCCTCAGTTAACGTTCCACCAACGGCCCCATAGATAACCTGAATCCTTGCACATCTTAATATTTGGCTAGCTCCTGGGAGAATTTACCACCCCCCTAGGATGGGTAGATCCCTGAGGTCGGTGTATCAATTATTTATCGCCAGACCCCACAGATATTATTTTGATGCACAATCGCCAGTTTCCTGCTTGAGAAATCAGGCATCTGAGGGCCTTTAGAAAAGGATTTCGCCATACTCAATAGTACTTTTGAACTCAGTATTTGCACTGACTTGGATACAAGGGGTTTACCACTTCGCAGAAGATTCAGGTATACTTTTAATTTCCAACTTAATCCTTGTAGAGAACTGCTAATTACGGGGAAGTGCGCAGTTTTTTGAGATAAAAGACACATTCCTCAGCCGTTTTATACTGATGGGGTGCAAGGGCTCAGAAGAAAGAACGTAGGCAGATCAATAAAAAACGATCGGTCTTGGATTTTGTAATCTTTGTGAGATTTATAACCGCTATGGGAAGGGCAGGAAAAGCACTAAAGCACGTACTTACTCAGTACGGAATTAGTCAAAATCGTTTAGCCGTAACAATGGGCGTAGCTCGTTCAACGGTCAATCAGTGGGTGAATGAGGTAAGCGATCCTCTGGCAGACTCTGTACCAGAGATCATTATTGCCCTAGAAACACTGGAGCCATCGGCCGCTAATATCTTCGTTAGCATGTACTTAGAGCGGGGCGCTGAAGCTGCCGCTGAACGCTAAGGAATCCAGACAGGATTGATGCCAGCAAAGGGAAATGCCTGAGGCTCAATCGACTGGGGCTGCTTGCTTAAGCGTGACTCAGATGTCTGGTAGAGCGGTAACAACCACATTTTTGAGGTTGCGATCGCAATTCCGTTATCCACCACCGCCGAGCTGTCTGCATTAGCACTCGGCACGCTCTCATCAAATAAAAGAGCCAGGCCATCAGGGGCAAGGCTCATGTGGATCGAAGGCTGGGGCGGCAATGTCCAAAGCTTTTCGACCCTGTCAGTTTTCACATTAACCGCTGAAATAGAGGGCTGCACCTGATACGTGTCACCCTCCAGCAACTCACTCGTCAAACAAAATAGAAGTTCACCAGTCGGGTCAAACTGGGCATCCAAAATCGCTCCAGTAACGTTGAGGAGTGGTTTTTCATCTCCCTGGTTTGACACCCAAAACAGGGACTGGGTGTAGCGTTTTTCCGGATCATCCTGGTTAAAACTCACCATGGCAGCAGCGGAACCGTTGTCAGCTACATCCATGACCAATCCATATTGGGGCAAAAAATCTAGGATGTCCCCACTCTGTTCATTTTCAGCATCACTCAAAGCAATGATAGCCGTCCCTTCTCCCTGCTGCAGGAGTAGGGAATGACTATCCGGCGCAATAATAAAATCTCCCCCCGGCTCAGTTTCCAGAGGTCGGGGTTCCTCGCCTTGTCTCAACACCCAAGGACCAAAATCCCCCGGGTTACTACGATTAACCCGCTGGGCCACAATCGTTTGCCCATCCGGGGATAGATCAAACTTTAGATTTTGATACTGTTCACTATCCAGAATTGTTTCAATCTGCCCCTTGGGCGAAGGTTGGTTACCCAACCCAGTGGTTACCGTATACAACTGCTGCATCTGCTGACCGCTCAGCTGACCGTCCACCGCCGCAAATAAAACCCGGTCTCCCTGGGTGTAGGGCTTAAAATCAAGCACAGTCCAATCCTGCGGAGTCAACGCCTCACTCCGCTGGTTGCTCAGGTTATACAGCATCAACCGCCCCCGCTCGTCCCCGTCGATGCCAATGTAGACAAAGGCGAGATCGCGAGACTGAAAACTAGCCTCAAAGGGCGTAAATTTAGCCGCGTCTCCCCCAAAACGATCAACCGCCTGGGCCAGGCTGATCTTAAACTCGTTCCCATAGGGAGCCGGGAAGTTCAGGGTATAGGCCATCCGGCGTCCGGCCCAACTAAATCGCCCCGGCAACGGCGGCTCAATCGTCAGATTTTTCTCCACACTCGCCTGATCCATCGGACGGCTAAAGTTGAGCAAAAAGGAGGTTTCATCCGCCCCAATCTGGCGATCTTTCCAAGTAAAGTTCCGCACCTTAGAGGCCGCAGGGCCTCCCAGTAGAACCATGCCACTAATGACGACGGCTAGCACCACCATGAGTGACTGAGCTAAACGATCGAGGGGTTGACGACGGGGTTTGGACATGAAAAAGATGGACCAAGTTAGAAAAGAACCGCTGCGGAATTAAGCGATGAACTGCTCGGTTAGATAAGCAACAACACTATCCTGCAAATGAAATCATCCCAAGGCTCAGCAACGCCCCAGCTGTCACAAAACCAGGCTAAACCTTAAAGCCAAAACTTTAGTACTCATAAGGATTACGGGGTTCAGGAATGGTTTCAAGCTTAGTGGGTTCAATGGTGAGCTGGCGCTGACCACCAATGGTGGCCGTGACCATTTTCCCTTCCACCTCTAGCCAGGTGTCGGGGGCGTAAGCCTGGCGAGATACGGCTAGCTGTACCGGCAGTCCCACAGGATATGCATCCGCTGCACAACAGGTTAAGACAAAGCGCGACAGCATTAGGTACCCTTCAGGCCAGTCATCAGGATGAATCACAAACCCTGATACTTTCACCGACTGCCCTGTATAAGCATCGGGTTCTGGATAAACGTTTAGGGTCCGGACCCAGTCGATCACCGTACGATCTTCAGAGGCCGTCTGGCGAACAAAGCGTTGCGGCTGCGACCGTGTCAGAGTCAAGCTGTCGGATATCCCCCGCTGGATTGCCGCATCACTAGCAAAGGCCTGGGGGGTATAAATCAATGCCACCACCGCCACCGCCAATAGAATAAAACTACTCACTTGGGGCGGTAAAAGTGTGGTGTGGCCAGCGGTATCCCGAGCTATCGTCTGCTTTTGAACCAGCTTAAAACCAGCCATCACCAGCAGTACGATGGCGGCCCCATTGGCTAGCCACATATAGTCCGGGTGGAGCAACAGAAATAATTTGCCCGTGATCCAGTATCGGAATAAAACCAAACTCCAGGCCAGCAGCACGAGGACGTCTAACAATTTAGACTGGCGATACCAGGCTGTTGAACCCTTTCTAGGAGCTGTAGCGGGTTTACGGGGCCGTTTAACTGACATAGAAATTCATGAATAGGGTCAGAATAAAGCACAGCTGTGCCGCCAAGACAAAAATGTAAAAAATCGCCCTCGGCTTAAACACCGTCAATAACAGCCCAATATTTTTCAGGTCGATCATCGGACCAAACACTAAAAACGCAAGCTGGGCACCGGTGGTAAATGTGGCCGCAAACGATAAAGCGAAAAACGAGTCAACGGTGGAACAGATAGATACAACGGCCGCCAACAGCATCATAGCCAAAATTGAGGTCACGAAGTTTTGCCCTAGGGCCAAAATCCATTCCCTCGGCACGGCCACCTGAACAAAGGCGGCAATGGCACTGCCCATGATTAACACAGCCCCCAGCTCCTTTAGCTCCTGCACCATGTTATCGAGGGCAAGCTGTAGCTTAACCACCATGGGCTGGGCCGGAGGACTGGCAATCAAAGATTGGGCAGACGGATCATCCAGTTTGAGGGGTGTGCCATCGGACCGCATCAGAAACGTTCCTGAGCGCAGTAAAGGATTGGCCGGGGCAGAAGGCGGCCTCAACTTGGGCATTTGCCTGGCCACCGCTGGCTGTAGCAGGGGTCTCATATCCCGCTGATGGCTAAAAACCCAAGCAATGGTAACGGCTATCAGCAGAGTAAACCCCACCCGGAGGAATACAATTTCAGGCTGATCACGAAAGGCCACCCAGGTGGCCCAAAACACCACTGGGTTAATGGTGGGAGCCGCCAGCAAAAAACCAATGGACACCGAAGAGGGAGCCCCTTGCAAAATAAGTCGCCTGGCCACGGGCACATTGCCACATTCACAAACCGGAAAGAATACCCCCATTAGGCTGCCAGCCAAAGCACCCAGCAACGGGCTCTTCGGCAAAAATTTAATCAGGGTGCGTTCGTTCACAAAGAACAACAGCAGACTGGAAAACGCCACACCAATTAATAAAAAAGGAATGGCCTCCACCAAAAGGCTGAAGAAAAGCGTCAGGCCATTACTAAATTTCTCCATGGGTGGGATGCCTAAACCTTAAGGACTGCTGCAATTGGCAAATCATTCTACAAAAAATACATGCTGTGTCTAACAATTTTTTCCAGGGTTGATTGGGCCCATAAACCGATGAAGAAAAGGAAACCTCAATGCCAGGATTTTTAGATTAAAACATCCCAGGACCACCATGCCCGTAATTTCTAATGGGCAACTCCCCCCATGTCTCACCACAGGGAAATTTGGCTGACACTGATATTGCCTGAAAAGCAAACATCCACATCAGCACCAGGATCGCGCTGACGCTCTTGGTAGTTGCCGGTATACCGAAACTGTCCCGAGTCAAGACTGGACGATGTGGGTAAAGGCTGGGTACACACCGGGCAAAAAACAATGTCTGGTTCAGGGGCGGACGAAGCCACAGAAGGTAGATTGACGTTCCAAAACTGCCCTGGGTTTAGGGGGCGCTCCATCAACATATTCAGCACACGGGCCACACGGTGCGCAGCCCGCTCCCAGTCAATGACCGTATTTCTGGACTTGTAATGGGAAATGGCGATGGCTGGAATCCGCAAAAGTGTAGCTTCGCGGGCAGCGGCGACGGTCCCGGACACATAGATATCAGCCCCAAGATTGCCACCGTCATTGATGCCCGATAGGACCCAACCTAGCTGGGGATAGAGATGATGGGCCACCCGAGTGCAGTCAGCGGGCGTCCCACCAATGGCGTAATGTTGCTCGGCTCTCTGCTCGACGGAGAGGGGCCTACCACCACGATTGATTTGGTGGCTACAGCCTGAGAGATGCTGATCGGGGGCGATAATCCCCACGGATAGGCCGGAATTATGGGGGGCATCTCCGACAGATGTAGGCCGTTCTAGCTTAATTAAAGCCTGGTACAGGGCTTGAATCCCTGGAGCATCAATGCCGTCGTCATTGGTCAGCGCAATAGTCTTAGGATTCATCACAGAGAAACTTCACCCGAAAATACCAAGACAGCAGGGCCGGTCATATATATGTGATTGTTGGCGGTAGACCATTGGATCTGAAGAGGCCCCCCCGGCAGTTCAACGGTAGCTTTTCCCATGGCCAGATCAGCACTGTCGTCCAGACGGCACTTCCCGTTGAGGACCGCAGCGACAAATGCGGCACAGGCTCCTGTCCCACAGGCTAAGGTGGGGCCAGCGCCCCGTTCCCACACCAACATTTTCAGATAGTCAGGTTGTACCACCTGAATAAACTCGGTGTTAATGCGCTGGGGAAACACTTGATGGGATTCAAACAAGGGTCCAATGTCGTCCAAGGGCACCGCTGCAATATCCTCCACAAAGGTAATGCAGTGGGGATTACCCATGCTGACACAGGTCACTTGATAGGTTTGCTCGGCCACCGCTAGGGGCACGTCAATAACTTTTTCATCCGCAGGGGCCAAGGTGGTGGGAATTTCCCTGGCCAGCAAATGCGGTTCGCCCATATCCACCGTAATCTGGCCATCGGGCTGCAGCGTGGGCACAATCGTTCCGGCCAAGGTGTGAATTCGATAGCTGTGGGGGGCCTTGGGGGGCTGCCCAGCAGCGGAGTCAAGGGCCGCTAGATATTGGGCCAGGCAACGAATCCCATTGCCGCACATCTCTGGCTCTGAACCGTCAGAGTTAAAAATGCGCATGGTGTAATCTGTCCCCGGTGCGGCGGGCAGGGCAAAAATCACGCCGTCGGCACCGATGCCCTGGTTGCGATCGCACAGCGCCACAGCTTGCTCACGGGTCAGGAGCGGAGATGCCTGATGCCGATTATCCAACAGAATAAAATCGTTACCGAGCCCATGATATTTACTAAACGGTAGACCCATGGCGTCAGGAAGTATGCGTGAACGGTGTACCGGGAGTAGTATAGACCGGGTACGTTATAGCCATCGGCTGCAGGCTTTCAGCCGATCAATCCGCACATAGCTGCTATGTACAGCTGGCAATATTCACCTAAGTTGTGAACTATGTGCGCAAAGCTATATTACTGTTTCATCCACGTTTATCCACAACTGCCATGGCTACCGAATTTGACACAGGTTTACCCAGCGTTCGCCAAGTCCAATCCCTGATCCGCGAACAAAACGCTGTTGAGCTCAAACTAATGACCGGCGACACCTTCAACGGCATCGTTGTCTGGCAGGATGCCCATGCGATTTGCCTAAGTGTAGATGGCCAAACCATCATGGTCATGCGCCCAGCCGTCGCCTATGTAAAAATTGCCAACTAACCCCCGTTTGCCATCGAACCCGGCCTTCCCTAAATCAAAAGGTTGCTGATCCTCGGGATGATTGCGGCTGAACCGTACCGTTCCAGCGTGCGTCTAATCGATCGGTTCGTCCCCCAAATCAGCAACCTTTTGATTTGCCGAGGCCCCATGGATAATTGCTGCCATTGACTGCTTTACCAAGATGCGTCGATCGATGGAAATTGGGGCAAAGCAAGATTGCTCAAATCAAACCATCGCGAAGTTCAGAAGCACCTAAACTTCTGAGATAGAAATCAGGCCCACAGTCAGTCATCTTAGCCTCGTTTTTTCACGACCTACACAACAGTAAGCGGTCTAGTTTTTTACACTTAGCGATCGATATTTTCAACTAGCTAAAGTATTTTTTACTCAGATTTAAAGCACCATAATCTGCACCAAAGTCTAGCTAAAAAAGAACAGATTCTATCATCAATAGAAATTTGTGGACTTTTTAATTCAATACTTAGGCCTCCACTTATTAATTTTAATCGATTAGTCCCTCGTATTTTTATGCAGTTAGTGTGCTTGCTTCATCACCTTCGGGAACAATAGAGCCAAGACAATCCTCGGATACATTTTCCAGGGTTTAGCAAGG
>CALHGI010000277.1 GCA_938029995.1 uncultured cyanobacterium
TACTCACAACCGTTGCCACCGCCTACGTTCTCGGCAGCTGATCAAGATTGGATTGCTGCGTTGCTCCAGTCTCTATAATCTATTGACCCGAGCGGGTAAATCTGCAATTTTAGCGGTTTGATACCTTACTTTTGTTGAGGTAATCGCCCTTAAGATATGCCTATTTGATTGATACTCTACAATCGTCTTTTGCCAGCTCCTGACGGACAAATGACCATTACAGGCCATGGCATACCCACCTGCCAACTGTAAGTTTAAAACACAAAAACCGCTGATATCAGCGGTTTTCATAAATCGGAGCGGCGGGATTTGAACCCACGACCCCTACTACCCCAAAGTAGTGCGCTACCAAGCTGCGCTACGCCCCGATGCGTTTTTAACGCTTGAACAGCATAACATATGGCCAGGCGATTACGACCAGCCCCACGGGCTAAATCAGTGCCCCAACTTTAGTACAGCACCCCCAGGGCATTCACCACCAGATACATCTTTTCCACCAACCTAGCCTGCACGATTTCTGCCGTCCCCGGACCTTCCTCCACCCGCAGGAATTAGTCGGCTACTGCCACCTAGGCATTCTTCAGTTTTAGACGGGTGCTACCTTCAGCAACGACTATCAATAAACATCAAAAGATGATGCCCCCTGGGCCAACTGTCATTAGGAAAAGACCCACCGCCCAGGGGCCAGAAACCTGTGGCCATACCCCAGGGCTCCTAGGAATACTCGAAGATTTCTTATGAAAAACTCAGCTTTGGTTCAGGATAACTATGATTAAATCGACTTCTATCCGACCCTTGATTAGTCCCGAGATTTTTGTTGATGAGTGCATCTGTCCAGCGAGTTCAACTTCCCGACAATTGCGATCGCATCGCCATCTGTGGTGGTCCCTATAGCAATTTCTCCGCCGTTGATGCATTTTTATCTGCCACGGCCAGCATTACCCATCGCTTTTGTTTAGGGGACCTCGGTGGCTTTGGTCCCCATCCCAACCGCACGTTAGATCTACTGCGGCAGGCTGGGGTGACCTGCCTGCAAGGAAACTATGACCATGCCGTGGGGCATGGCCTACGGGACTGCGGCTGTGGCTACTCTGACCCCCGCGATCGCGAATTTGCCCAAATTAGCTACGACTACACCTACGCCCACACATCCCCAGACCACCGACAGTGGTTGCAACAGCTGCCGGAGCTGATGGTTTTACAATGGCGCGGGCGCAATATTCTGCTATGCCACGGCAGCCCCGACGTGGTGAACGAATTTGTCTGGACCACTGAAACCGACGACGCCCAGATCCAAGACTTTTTAACCCGCTATGAAGTAGACGGCATCTGCGCCACCCACACCGGCTTGCCCTGGATACGCCACATTAACAGCCCCGGCCAGGACGGATTCTGGTTTAACGTGGGGGTTTTAGGCCGCCCCGCCCATGAAGGAAAACGCCATGTTTACTATGGCTATTTAACCTTTCCCCAGGATGCGGCAGGGCCAACGCCGGAGCTAGTGCCCTTAACCTACGACGTCGACACCGTTACCACAGCCATGCGTTCCGAAGGGTTACCAGAAGAGTTTATTGCCTCCTTAGAACAGGGCGTGTGGACCACCTGTGCAGAGATTTTGCCCACGGCGGAGAAACAGGTGCAAACCAGATTCCCTGCCTAAGGCCTAGCCGCGCACATCTCTGTTACCACCTAACACCTTCAGCGCTCCCATAGCCTGAATGGTGTGCGCCCAGCGAGAAAGTCTTTTCACCCATTAAAACAACTAAACAACAATCCATAAATTTATGTTCACCGCCACACTCACCTGGGCTCTGCTGGCCGGGTATGGTCTGTTTATCTACCGCATTGTTCAAGTCACTACGCCGGGAAAAGTGTCGGCATCTGAATTTTTCCAGGGTCGCTCTCGGCAGGGAGCATCCCCTGGACTATGGCTCCTGGTTTCCAGCTCTGCCATCTCGTGGATTTTTGCCAAATCCATCGATAACGCAGCCAGCTTAAGCAATGCCTTTGGCATCACAGGGGGCATCGGCTATTCGATTTACTACCTAAGTTTTGTCACTGCGGCCATTGTGCTCTATCTCATTCGGACTCGGGGGGGGTACAACTCCATTTCCGAATTTTTAGTCAGCAAGTATGGCAAGCTCTGTTCCCGATTGTTCCTCCTAGCCATCGCCATTCGGCTGCTTAATGAGGTCTGGTCAAATACCAAGGTATTTTCATTGTATTTTGGGCCAGAAGGCAGCGGGGGCTATTGGTTTGCCGCCTGCCTAGTCACCCTATTTACGGTGTATTACAGCCTCATGGGGGGCTTACGCAGCAGCCTCTTAACCGACGGGGCACAGATGCTCCTAGCGGCGGTGTTACTGGTGGTGATTTTGGTGGTGCTGGTGCCTGGGTTGGTCAGCCAAGGGTTGCCCGTGGTGGATCAAGACACACACCTGGCCGGGTTAACCTTTTGCGGCTTGGCGTTTGTGCAAATTTTTAGCTATCCGTTCCACGATCCTGTGATGACCGACCGGGCCTTTATTACATCCCCCAAGGTCATGTTCAAGGGGTTTGTCCTGGCAGGCTTAATCAGCGGCGGCTTTATCTTTCTATTTAGTTTTGTCGGCCTCTATGCCCGCACCTTTGCCGTGGAAGGCTCCCCCATCCTTGCGGTCCCCGCCTTGTTCAGCTTGCCAATGCTGCTGGTGTTCAATGCCATTATGCTCACCAGTGCCGGGTCCACCCTAGATTCTAGCTTTTCTAGCGTTGCTAAGTTGGGCGCCCGCGACTGGTCCCACCACCACGACACCCCCACGGAAAACCAAGCCCTGGTGGGTCGGTGGTGGATTGTTGCGATCGCAATCCTCGGCAACTTCCCCCTACTCAGCATTTACCTAGGCGACCACATTGGCCCCGCCATTATCCTCGCCACCACCATCAGCGGCACCATGGTCATGGGTCTGGCCCCCATTTTCCTACTGTCCTTTATCCCCAGCGCGGGTCGGCTCAGCTTTCACCTAGCCTTTTGGCCAGGGCTCATGTTTGGAGTTTTGCGCGTGCTAGAAAGCGCCCTAAGCAGCCAAATTTTCCCAGATTGGGTCATGCTGGGGTCGGGTAAATATGCCATCGACCTGGGGGTCAATGTCTATGGCCTTATGCTCTGCACAGCCGGATATCTCCTAGGGGCCCTGCTAAATCAATACGTGTTTCGCCCACGTTCACTAGCCAAGTAAAACCGGTCCCCTAGTCGCCCCATCCCCACCAGTGAGCATCAGCCCCTGGGTGTCAGGGTATGATTTCCGTCCACCCCCCCTAGAATTCAACCCCAATATTTGTCACCATCTAAACAGGCCATGGAGGGACGGGGTGACTAGCGCTATCCACTATTTGATAGTTCGTTTGACAGTAAATTTAACGGCACCAATCCGGGGAGTCCTTTTCTGGAGCCTCCTATCAGGCGGCCTCATGTCAAGCAGTCTCGTGTCGGGCAGCCTTCTGGCCGCGCCCGCCCTGGCCCAAACCACAGCATCCCCCCAACCACCGGCCCTTTCCCCCGAGCCAGCCCCAGGCAAACTGCCCCCATCCAGCCTCAACAAGTGGCCAGCGGTAGAACAAACCACCACGCTCGTATTACAGCTGTCAGCACGCCAGCTCCATGTCTACCAAGGGGACAACATCACAACCACCTTTCCCGTAGCAGTGGGAAAAACCGGCTGGGAAACCCCCACCGGCACCTTTGAAGTCGCCTATATGCTGGAGCACCCCGGCTGGACAAATCCATTCACCGGAGAACTCATGCCCCCTGGCCCCCAGAACCCCCTGGGGGAACGATGGATTTCATTTTGGACCGATGGCCAGAACGAAATTGGCTTCCATGGCACCCCCAACCGTGACTCCATCGGCCAAGCCGCTTCCCATGGATGCGTTCGCCTCTACAACGAACACATCCGCGAGCTGTACGACATGGTTGGCCCCGGCACCCTAGTCACCGTAGTCCCCTAATCTAAACTGGCATTGGCATCAAACTCTCTACCACAGGCCCCTTGGGCTATTGTTAGCAGGGGCTGAACCAGCACCAGGGCTGCTCACCGGCGCATCCGTCGTCGGGCTCTCCACCGAGACCCCAGGCTCTGCCACGGGAGCGGCCTGATCCTGACTAACGTTCCCAGGCAATCCTTCAGTGCTAGGAATATCGTCGCCATTAGGCTCCTCACCTAGGGAGCCTGAAGCAGGCTCCACGACATCGCCCGTGGGGACATCGCCGGTCGGCAGCTCATTTGTTGGGACATCCCCCGTCGGAATACCATTCGTTGGGATATCGCCCGTCGGGACATCACCCGTGGGGATTCCATTCGTCGGGACATCGC
>CALHGI010000278.1 GCA_938029995.1 uncultured cyanobacterium
GAGGGACAACTGTTAGGGGTTCTGGTGGCATCGTTTCCATCTCCGATGAGACTACCCGCTCAGTCCGGACTCAACAGTCTCTAAAGCATCTTGAAATGCCCATAAGAGAAAGCCCCTAACAATACTGCTAGGGGCTTTTGATGATCATAAATTGTGTGGATTGCCGCTGTTGTTAGGCAATAAATTTTTGCCGACGGGTATCATATCGGGCGACGTAACTCACAGGGTTAGACCGGAGGTACATCACACCGTGGATCATGTTGGAATGTTCTTCAGTGGGCTTTTCCACAGTCAGACTGTTGAGGTCACAATAGTCTTTATAGGCTACTAAAATCTCACTAAACTTGGAAGTATTATTGCTCATGGGTTACCTCTTAGGACTAGCAAGGGTAACCAACCAGGTAGCATGCGCCTTGCGCTCCAACTAACAGTGCTACCCAGCTATTCAATTTGTTTCCTCACCCTAGCACGTCAAAGGCTCTACCAGCCTAGGGACTTAGGCGAGTAAGATTACGGTGTTCATGGAGAGGGTGGAGGCTGTACTTCTATGGTGAACCTTGTTGCTGGTATGAAAGACTTGAAACTATGGGGACAAACGGTCGGCCTGATAAAACGTTTGTTAGTCAGTATGGCAGCCGGCTTGGTTTTATTTTGGGCTATGGGGTTTGGGGTTGCCGATGTGGCCTTCGCGGCTGCCGCTCCTAGCCAACAGTCCCTAGATATTGTGCAGGTGCATTTGGGCAATCAGGCAGGGGGGCTGGTTTTTGAGCCCGATACCCTAACGTTTGAAGCTAGAAAACGCTACAAACTGTTGTTGGATAATCCCAGTCCTGTTAAGCATTACTTCACGGCTAAAGACTTTACCGATGTGATTTGGACCCAAAAGGTGGAGGCGGGGAAGGTGGAAGTTAAGGGTGCCATCCATGAGTTGGAACTCAAGCCTGGTGCCGTGGCTGAATGGGTGTTTATTCCCCAGAAGCCGGGTACCTATGAACTACATTGTTCCATTGCTGGCCACGGAGAGACGGGCATGGTGGGCCAGTTGAGCATCTTTGCGGGTGCCTAGGGTCGGACTCTACTGTCCCATGTCTAGGGCCATCTATGGCTTGGCGATGGTTTGGGTGGGTTCGCCAGGCTTTTATTTCCGTTATCCCATCATTTTTTGTAATAGTTCTGCTAGCTGTTCCGCACTGTCGTTGACGGCTAGTGCTTCTGCCGCGACGCCCATGGAGGCTAGGCTGGCCGGATCTTCCAGTAAGGTTAAAACGCGTTTTTCTAGGGTGTCGCCGGTTAATTCTGACTGTGGGTAAATTTTACTGGCTCCCACCTGGCTAAAGGCTCGGGCGTTGTAGGACTGGTGATCGTCCGCTGCAAACGGGTAGGGAA
The DNA here is from genome assembly GCA_938029995.1 of uncultured cyanobacterium. GTDB lineage: Bacteria > Cyanobacteriota > Cyanobacteriia > Phormidesmidales > Phormidesmidaceae > Leptothoe. The sequence goes on from CALHGI010000278.1 coordinate 1,387, forward strand.
TGAGGATTGATGGTGTGTGGGTCATGGCCAGCTCGGTGAGGGTGCCAGCTCCGGCTCGGCTAATGACCAGGGTGGCCCGTTTAAACAGAGCGGCCACATTTTTAAAGAAGGGGCGGTGGATATATTGGGGGTGGTTCAGACTGTCGGTGTCTGGATCATAGGTGCCTGTTTGGTGAACTACCCAGGCCCCGGCTTTAAACCAGGCGGGGGCAGCGGCCCGCACTAACTGATTGACGGACACAGCGCCCTGGCTGCCCCCCACCACCACAATGAGGGGGACATTGTCGGGGATGCCCAAATCCGTGAGGCTGGCGTTGCTATCGGTGAGGAACTGGGAGCGTACCGGTGTCCCTAACCATACGGTTTTGGTTTGTTTGGGTAAATACTGCCGGGTTTCTTTAAACCCGATGGCCACGAGGGTGCACCAACGACTGAGCCACCGGGTGACCTTGCCGGGCATGGCGTTAGATTCGTGCAGCACCGTGGGTAATCCCAAACTGCGGGCGGCAATAATGGCCGGTGCGGCAATATAACCTCCGGTGGTAAAAACCCCTTGAAACTGGCCTTGCTTGAGCAGGCGACGGGTGGCACGGGTGGCTTGGATAAATTGGGTCAGAATTTTTAGGGTGCTAAGGCCCAGTTTCCCCTGAACGCCCCCCATGCGGACCGTATGGAGAGGGTAATGTTTGGGTACTAGCTCGGTCTCTAGACGATCGGGGACCCCTAGCCATTCGATGGTGCTGTCTAGTTTTTCGGCGGTTGCGATCGCAGGAAAAAGATGTCCACCGGTACCACTGGCGGCAATCAAGATCCTATTGACTTCACCATTTTCTTGTCTGTCGTCCATAATGTGAAAGGCCCAGACCACCTAGTCACCATTGCTGCTGCAAAATTAAGCTAGCTGGCTGGCTTCTAGGGTAAAAATTTTGCCCAGGGTTATCTGTGAGGGTAACTTAGTCAGTAGTTATTATCCGCTGAATCGGTGCCTATGGTGCAGTACTTTCTGAGCCATCTCTGCGGCATTTATGAGCCATCGTATTGATTTTTTAGGCAAGTTAGCTCTACTAAGAAGCTTTGCTAAGCATACGGCTCCATCGCTGATTCATCGTCGTGTTACCTATCGTTACACAATATTATTATCGAGGACTTTACCTATGATTCATCCTTGCCGCTGGTCTCTACTCTCGTTGGGTCTGCTAGGGATGAGTGTAGTGACCATGCCTGCCCAAGCGGCGTCCCCAGAGACGGCACCCACGGCCTTAGTGAACGCCCTGGAGCAAATCGAATCAGCTTCTAATGCCCAAGATATTGAAGCCGTGATGGCATTCTATGCCGATGACTTCACCAATGAAGACGGCTTTAGTTATGCCACCCTCGAAACCACGCTGCCCCAGCTATGGGAGCGTTACGACACCCTTAGCTATCGAGTAGAGCTGCAATCTTGGGAAGCGGTCAATGGCGGCTACGTCGCTGAGACGGTGACCTATATTGATGGCGTCCAAACGACCCCTCGGCGTCTCACCCTAGAGTCCGTGATTCGGTCCCGTCAGCAGTTCACCAATGACAAAATTACCTTTCAAGAAATTTTATCCGAGCGCAATCAGCTGAATTCTGATAATCCATCGCCGGAAGTCGTCGTAATCTTACCGGAGCGGGTAGTGCCCGCTGAAAGCTATGGGTTTGATGCCATTGTGCAAGAGCCCTTGGGGGAGCGTTATTTACTCGGTGCGGCCCTAGAAGAAGGCACCACCGCCGAAGATTTCTTTATTCCGCGCCCCATCGATCTTGAGCTATTGTCCGCTGGTGGTTTGTTTAAGCTGGGTGATGCCCCCTCCAGCGACGATCATCTTTGGGTTTCAGGATTACTGATTCGGGAAGACGGTTTGGTGGTCATCACGCGGCGGCTGCGCATAGAGTAGGCTGGCTTGCCCATGTAAGGCTAAGAGGCTTAGCCCCTCAACCTCGTGCTACCTATCGGTGCAGTGGGCTCAGGCCATTGGGGGCAACCGCTCCCCACATATTGCTGTCTGCAAAAATTGTCTGGGTTATGTTGGCTCCGCTTAGGTCTGCGGCGCGCAGGTCAGCCTGTTTTAATGTGGCCTTAGTTAAGTTGGCCCGGCGTAAATTGGCCCGGTGCAGATGGGCATGGGTTAAGTCAGCACGGGTTAGATTGACATCCCGCAAAATTGCCCATTCTAAGTCTGTGCCAATTAAACAGGCTTGACTCAAGATGCTGTGGCTAAGGTCAATGCCAGATAGTTGTAGGTGGCTCAAATCACAGTCGCTGAGGTCCAGTCCGTGAAACGTGCGTTCACCCTGTTGGTAACGTTCGATTAATTGTTGAAGCTTTGATTCCATAGTTCTCTTTGAAAGGTATCTAGTCGGCTTACTGCTGGTCGTTGCTGGTTTGAGGGATGAATCCGATCACTCATGGGGGCACCCACGATGGATGGGGTCGAATTATTCCAAAGATCAACAACGCCACTTACTTACTAGTGATGACATCCGTGGAGATGTGACGACGACCGTAGTGGTCAATACATTGATTGGGATCGAGGTCAGGGAGATAGTAAGTGGCCTAGAGCCTTGATGGGAGAGGACTACAGTGATTTTTAGCAGCTAACTATATCGGGGGTATTTATGGGGAATGGCTGTGGCAATTCACCTTGCTGGTCGCAACATTTCTCCATGGCGACTTTGGTGGATTGTCCTAAAACCCCATCAATCACTCCTTCATAAAACCCTTGGGCTTTGAGGTACTGCTGCAAACTTTTACATTGAGACACTTTGAGGCGGTAGGTGAGATCTTGGCATGCCTGGTTTAACCAGGCCTCATTCAGGCGGTCTTGCAATTTTTGCTGCTGCTCGGCGATGTCGACTTCGTCAATAAAGTTATATAGATGGGCCAACATATGGTCGGCTTCGTCAATTAAAAAGCTAATTAGGGGGTCGGTTTCGGCGGAGGCCAAAATAGCGTCTAGACGAGCGGTATCGCTATCGCTGAGGTTAGGCTGTATTGATAGCTGGCAATAGGCTTGGATCAACTCCCGATGTTGCTGGGCGTGATCGCTGATATTTAGATGGCTAGGGCGGCTAAACATGGGAGCCTCTTCGGTGGTGTGCGCTAAGGAGTTAGTGACTGGGGCTACGCGGCTGTGACGCTAAATTTCTGATCAATGCGCCATTGGCTGAGCTGGTTTGTGACTAATGGCGTTATGGAGTACGCAGATCTACGTACATTTGAACAATCATAGCCAGAATGCGGAATGTCACAGGTTCCAACTGAACGTCACTATAAAGAGAATCAAATGGCCCATTGGTATGCCTGACCAACCTGACTTGCCTTTATTGGATGTTTTGGATCTTGCCCTTTCAGAAATTGTAGGTGGTGGTAATTCCTATGCCTATTCCACTTTGGCTACGGTGCGTCGCCATCTCTATCAGTTTCGTCTGATGCATCGGTTCGAACCCTATGAAATTTTGTTTGAGGCGTATATTAGGGGCAAGGCCAAACAGCGGACGGGTGAAGTGATCTACAACCCCCATGCTTGGCTCAAACGCACCGCTTTTAACATTGTGCGCGAAAAAAGTCGTCAGGCTCAGCGCCAAGCTTCCCAAAGCTATGAAGATATTGAGTATCGCATCAGTGCTGAGCCTGAGTATGTGCTGGAAGCCATTGATTTGAGCCATGAAATAGATTTGCTCTATAAGGCTCTGAGGACCCTATCCCGCGAGGATGATCATACTGCTCAACTCCTGGTGTGGCGTACTATTGACCGACTGTCATGGGAGCAAATTACCTGTCGTTTAGGGGAGCTAGGGGAAACCGACATTCCTTCCCAGGCCACCTTACGCAAGCGAGTGTCGCGGGCGAAAAAACGCATGCGACACATTATGCATAGCTATGGGTTGCCGACGGGGTAAGCACTCTGCATGGGCTCGGGCAGATGGGTTTTGACGGTAAAGGTGAGGACGGGGTCGTCAATGCCTTTGAGCATGAGGGTACTGGATTGAATAATGTCTTGGGGGGTGATGTGGTCGGCTACGGCGGCGGAGACTAAAATACTTTTGCCATCGGCGGCTTCCTGTAGACGGGCGGCGATGTTAACGCTGGGGCCAATGGCGGTATAGTCAGCCCGTTTGGAGCTACCAAACATCCCCACTACCGCTCTGCCTTGGTGGATGCCGCAGCGGAAGTGGACGTCGGGCACACCCTGCCACCGTTGGTTGAGGTCATCGAGGGCTTTGTACATGTGCCGAGCGGTTGCGATCGCACGTTGCACCTGCTCAGGGGGGCTCAGGGGCTCAGGGGCCCCGAATAGGGCCAGCACCGCATCCCCCATAAATTTATCTACGGTGCCCCCCTGGTCAAAAATGGCCTGGGTCATCACTTCAAAATATTCATTCAGTAGCTCGGCCACGCGACGCGATTGCAGCGTATTGGAGAGTTGGGTAAACCCCACAATGTCGCTAAATAGAACCGTGACTAAGCGGGGCTCAGGGGAAAGGTTTAGCTGCAAATTTCCCTGGGCTGCTTTTTGCACCAGGGCAGCCGGTAAAAATCGTTTTAGGACGGAGTTCGTCAGATACTGATTGAGTTCGATCACCTTGCGTTCATTGGCCTTGAGGGCCAATAAATTGCGCACCTCCGCCAAGAGTTCTCGATCCTTAAAGGGTTTAGAAATATAGGCATCTGCCCCTTTTTCGGTACCTTCTAGGCGGATATCATCATCCACATTGGCCGTGAGCAAAATAATGGGTATGCCCTGGAGCTGAGCATCGAGGCGTACCTGCTGTATAAGTTCTAGACCTGAGACCTGGGGCATCATGAGGTCCGTAATAATTAGCTGGGGTTGGGTTTGGCGGGCTACTTCTAGACCTGCTGCGCCATTGTGGGCGGTACTAATTAGATGGCCCTGCCGTTGCAAAATGCTGGCCACATAACTGCGTAAATCTGGATTGTCGTCGACGACGAGGATATTGGCTCCCGTCAGGGGCATAGGGGAGTTGGGCACTGGACACATGGGGGCGTCGATAGCGTCCATGGCGGAACCGGCGTCGGTGGGGGGAGTCCCTAATGTTTCCTGGGAAACCACTTCGTTATGGAGATCGGCCAGTTCCACCGCCGCTCGCTGTTGCTCTAGGGTGCGCACCGTATGGCTGACTCGGTCGGCGGGAAGGTGGTCTTTGCCGATGGGCAGGGCCACTGTGAAGAGTGTTCCAGCTTCATAGACGGAGGACACTCGGATATCGCCGCCATGTAACTCCACCAGTTCCTTGACCAGGGCCAGGCCTAGTCCGGTGCCTTCATGGGTGCGACTGGCGGAGCCGTCGGCCTGTTGAAACCGTTCAAAAATGTGGGGTAGCTGCTCCTTGCGAATGCCAATGCCCGTATCTTCAATTTCTAAATAGCAGTTGTTTTCAAAGGTGTTGAGGGTGATTTGAATTGAGCCCTCTGCCGGGGTAAATTTCACTGCGTTTGACAAGATGTTGTAGAGCACCTTGTCAAACTTTTCGAGGTCCAGATACACCGATGGGCAGGGTTGAATTTGGGTGGTGAGGCGAATGTGTTTGCGATCGCAATAGGCCTGAAATGATTCCGCAACACGCCTCACTAGCTCAGCAAAGTCGCAGGGATAGAAGGTGGCCTGCATCTGTCCCGCATCCAACCGCTGTAGATCCAGTAGCTGGTTCACTAGGCGCAGTAAGCGTCGGGAATTCCGCAGGGCAATCACCGATTGATCCAGGGGCAGCCCTATGCCTTGCTCTACCGCCGACTCCAATGGCCCAATGGTGAGGGTGAGGGGGGTGCGAAACTCATGGGAAATGTTTTGAAAAAAGGTGGTTTTTTGCTGATCTAGGGCCAATAATTGCTCGGCCTGTTGCCGGGTGGTCTGGTAAAGCCGAGCCTGCTGTACGGCAATGGCCGCCTGGTTTGCCACCGCCTGGGCCAAGTTGATTTCTTCCATGTGCCAGCGCCGGGGTTCGGATTGTCGCAGGCTGATGCTGCCGATAATCTGCCCATCCGTCATCAGCGGGACTAGCAAAAGGGCCGCAGTCTTTATCGGTAAATTGACCGGATGTTGGCTGGTTGGTGGCTGGGTGGGCCTAGATATGTCATCGCAAACGACGGGCGACTTACTCGTCAACAGTTCTTGCAAGAGCGGATTATCGCAGATCTTCACCTGGGATTGTGGCAGGGGCGAGGGTAGGGCTTGGTTCGCGTCGTATAGACCGACGCAATTGACATACTCATCTGCCTGGGTCCATAGGGAAATGGCACAGCCGTCGGTCTCCAGGGCCTGGCCCAATTTTTGGGTAATGGCGGAAAAAATGTGCTTGGGGTCTAAGCTTCCGTGAATCGCTTGGGTAATGGTGTTAATCAAAACTTCGCGCTGGGCTAAGGCCTGTACGCGTTCGTAGGTCCATGCCTGGGCCAGGGCCAAGGCGGCTTGATCCGTTAGGGTTTGGAGCTGTTTGATGGCCCTCTTATGCCAATCTTTAGGGCCATGGCAATGGTGCAGGGCCAATATGGCTAAGGGTTCGCGCTTGCTGGTGAGCGGTATGAGCAGGCTGGACTGGGGCGCCAAGGTTTGATAGGCCGCCTGGTGGGGGAGTTCGAGGGTGTGGATTTCTGAGGCCTGGAGCACCCGTAGACTGTCTATTTCTATGGCGGTCTCTGCTAAGGTATCTCCCGCCATGGCAGGAGCCGCATCTGCTTGGTAGGTCCAATAGTGCTGTGCGTGGTGGGAGACATTGTAAAGGGGGCGCAGGATGCAATAATCAGCCTCAAATGCCGTCCCCAGCGTACGGGCAATTAGCCCTAGCATTTCCTCCGATGTTTCGGCACTACGGATAGTGTGGGTAATTTCGTTGAGCAGGGTTTCTTGCTCGAGGATCTGGTCCAGTTCCTGGGTGCGCGATTTGAGCAGTAAGTGGGTGTCTACCGCCTGTTGGACGATGTCTTTTAATTCTGCTTCTTCCCAAGGTTTGGTGATGTATTTGAATACTTTGCCTGCATTGATGGCGTCTACGAGATCGGCCACGTCGGTATAGCCCGTCAATATTATCCGAATGGTGTTGGGATATTGGGTGGCCACTTGCAGCAGCAGTTCCGTGCCGCTCATGTTGGGCATGCGCTGATCTGAAATAATCGCAGCCGTATCGGGATGCTGGGCTAAACTCGTCAGTGCAGCCTGACCGCTGTCGGCCCGCAACACTTGAAAATCTCGATAGAAGGTTCGATGGAGCAGGTCTAAGTTATGGGGTTCGTCGTCGACAACTAAAAGCTTAAGTTTCGGTTTCGATGTGTGGAGTTGTCGATTGTGCGTTTGGCTAGCCATGCACCCTGTTGTGTCGTTAACCGACTGTGGAAATGAAGAATAAAGTGTAGAAATGTAGTGCGCCTTCGGACCCAGAGGCCCTTTATGGCTGGAATCCGGCCAGAACCCATCGATTTTGAGATGGGCATTACCTGGTTGAATGGTCCTATCCAGAGTTCCCATGCTGCTTAGTCGCTCACCATGTTCAGATTCAACTGGAATCGGCCCCATACGTTGCCCCAAGACTATCAATTGCGGTCTGCCCATCCCGCAGATTTATCCCAATTATGTGAGCTGCTGCTGACAAGTTTTTATCCTGAACGACGCTTTAATCCTTGGCTCTATCCCCTCATGCGTCTAGGAATCCAGGAAGATATTAAGCGCCGTCTCAATACGTCGCCCCACCAGTATGGGTGTCTGGTGGTGACTAACCAGGCGGTTGGTGCCACGTCGCGGGCAAGCCGGGCCGGCGGGACAAGCCGGGCGGATATTGTCGGTACGTTGGAAATTTCGTTGCGATCGCAATTCTGGCAGCCGCTACAGCCTCGTCGTCCCTACATTGCCAATGTTGCCGTTGATTATCAACACCGTCGTCGCGGCCTAGCCCAGCAAATGCTGCTTGCCTGTGAGTCCATCGTTCAAACCTGGGGATATCGACAGTTGTATCTCCATGTCTCCACTGATAACCTTTTGGCCATTGCGCTGTACCAAAAAATTGGCTATCAAGTTTGCAGCAAGTCCCTATGGCGGCGGCGGCAAATGATGGTTAAAGAGCTAATTTTCTAAATATTTTAATTACTCGGTTTACTAATTTCCTAGAGAATATTAGAAGCCGTGTCGTTAAGTAGCGTCAGTAATTTCAACGTACTTTCGATACACCGTTTCTAACCCCTCACCCCGTGAAAATATCCATTTCCTCCTGATAAATATTATTTTTTATGTAGTGAGTATGAGGAGGGACGGTGAACTATTCAAAGACTGTATAAAACTCAGCTGATTTGGTGCACTAAATCATACTGTTCGTATCAGAGTAAGAGTAATTAGTCTGGATTACCTTAGCCCTAGGTAGACTCTCTAACATGATGGATGCTCAATCCAACCCCTTACCACTCTATTCATCTTCGGTCCGTCCCCTGGGCCGAAAACGTCCCCATATGTTTACCGTGCAAGCAAAGCTATCCAATGGTGATGCGATGCATCTAGAAGATAGTACGGTGAAGTGGTGGGCTGAGCGCACCAAGCAGTCTTCCGGTTCTAGTTCCAATGTGCCTGTGAATGAAACCTTAGCTGTTGACAGTTTGCTGAAAAAAATAAACCGTGGCGATTTACTCGTCGTTAATAGTCGTCGCCGTAACGGCCTGATTATTTTTCGAGAGTTCTATGCGGAATTCGCGGGTCCCGGTGCGGCCGTGGGGGGCGACTTTGATCAAGGTTGCCAAAAAATTATTCCCCTGGGCAATCTGTCCTTGATTGAGCCCGATGATCATGAAGATCATCAAAAGGCTCTCAAAATTCGTTTGCAGTGGATTCGTTTGACCCAAAACTTTACCGATCAGCCCCGCTCAGCCGATCGGGCTCAAATGATCCTGGACCAATTCAAAACCTATTTTGATAAAAGCACCATCGACAATGTGCCAAATGAGGCCTTTGCCCTGATGGTTGGCGTTTTACCCCAAACCGTTCGTCGGGTCCGTTTAGGGTTAGATAGTTAGCTCATCCTAAGCCGGTTATTTAGCCGAGAATAGTTTGTATATTTGTCCGTGTGCGTTGATTTTCCTGCGGTGTGCCTAGGCTTATGCGCAGGCCTCCCCCCGTCGAACGAATCAACGTCCCTTGCTGACGCAGGTGACTGAAGACGTGGTGCAATCCCTCCGCCTGGTCTAGACCCAATTGGGCTAAACCCTTAGTACTCAAACGGCAGTAAATAAAATTAGCCGTGCTTGGCCATGGGACAAGGGCGGACTGTTGCTCCAGCCAAGTGGCCATGGTTTGCCGTTCTTGCATCATGATGTCCACTTCAGTCAATAGAGCGGATCGATGGTTAAGGGCTGCGAGGGCAGCTGCTTGGGAAAAGCTAGGTAAGTTGTAGGGCAGCCGTACTTTTTCCAGGGCTGCAGTTAGTCCTGGTTGGGCCACGGCATAACCCACACGGTGGGCCGCGAGGCGGAATGCCTTAGAAAAGGTTCTTAGGACGACCCAGTTACTACGGCTCAGACTATCGGCAACGAGGGTTTGCTGGCTAAATTCGAAATAGGCTTCATCGATGACCACCAGAACATCGCTGGGGAGCTGTCGGAGCCATTCAATTTCATCCTGGCTCAAGGCATTGGCCGTGGGGGAGTTGGGATGCACCATAAAGACAACCCGAATGGCGTTTTCTTGGAGGGCTGTTTGGGCGACGTCTAAATTGATACAGAAGTCATCTGTTCGTCCTATGTCGATGACTGGAATACCGAGGGTTTGTGCCAAAATACCATACATGGAAAAGGTGGGGCTAGCCACCAAAATGGCTCCATTATTCAGGGCCGTGGCAATGAGTAACGACCGAATCAGCTCATCGGAACCGTTCCCTACGGAAATATTATCCGCCGTTGCCCTAGCCCCTGCTTCTGATACATAGGCAGCGATGGCCTGCTTTAATGCTCCATGTCCTCCATCTGGATAGCGATTGGCGGCGATAGTTTGTTGATAGTGCTGGGCTAGGGTCGCTTTGACATCCTCTGGTAAATCAACGGGGCTTTCATTGGTATCCAGCTGATCGTAGGGTTCTGCAATGGGGGGATGGGGCTGATAAGCCTTAAGACGGGCGACCTCAGTACGCAGGAATGGCAGCATGGGCAAAACAATAGGCGTTAGGGGGTCTTTATTGTGCCATTTTTATAGCTGACAAAAATCCGTGATTGCTTGACCGATTACCTCCATGGCATCTGCCATGCCATGATCCGTGTCTAGGTCCTGCAGTGTGATCCAAGGACGATGGGCCCCATGACGTTGGCTGGCTTGGATGTTAATCACCTCGTCGCGATTGCCATGGAGTATGAGGGTAGGGACCGGTCTGTTTAGTTGGCTGTCGTGATAGCGTTGGGCGTCGGTGAGAAATTGGTGGTGTAATCGCTCTTGCCGTTGCCACCCATAGTGGTAAATCGAGAGCCAACCACTGGTTTCCCATTCGTGAAGTTGCTCTGGGCCCAGGCGCGGTAACCACTGCTGTAAAAACTGAAACGCTGGAGCCAGGAGAATTAGCCGTTGGATATGGGCCGACCGCTGGGCGATCCAGGCCGCTGTCAGTCCACCTAGGCTAGAGCCGATCAGCGTGGTGGGACCCTGGAGTTGGTCCAATACCTGGTGGATCTGGCGGGTGAGGGTGAGGTGGGCAAAGTCCCCTTGGTTTAAATCCAGTAGCTGCAGGTCTACCCCATGGAGCTGCAAGTGCGATCGCAGCCACTGGCCTTTGTAAGACTGGGGACCCGAGGCAAACCCATGAAGATAAATGTAGTCACCCATGGGTCCCTCGTTTCCAGTGCTGCACCATGCATACAATATGATGTTCCGATCACTTCAGCTCTTGAAATAAGCATCCATGACCCAGCAGTTCCGTATTACCCTTCTTCCCGGCGATGGCATTGGTCCTGAAATCATAGCGGTTGCCGTTGATGTCCTCAACGCGGTCGGTGCCAAGTTAGATCTTCAGTTTGTGTTTACTGAAGCCCCCATTGGTGGTTGTGCGATTGATGCCACTGGCAATCCGCTGCCCGATGAAACCCTAGAAACCTGTCGGCAGAGTGATGCGGTGTTGCTGGCGGCCATCGGTGGTTACAAGTGGGATTCATTACCTCGGGCTCAGCGTCCAGAGACGGGGTTGTTGGGGCTGCGGGCCGGGCTGAGCCTGTTTGCTAATTTACGACCGGCTATCATTTTGCCCCAGTTGATCGATGCGTCGTCCCTCAAGCGCGATGTGATTGAAGGGGTGGACATTATGGTGGTGCGTGAGCTCACGGGGGGCATTTACTTTGGCCAACCCCGGGGGGTGTTTGATGCCGAGGGCGATCAGCGGGGCTTTAATACGATGGTCTATCACGGGTCTGAAGTGGATCGCATTGGTCGAGTGGCTTTTGAGGCGGCCCAAAAGCGCCAAGGCCGACTGTGTTCGGTCGACAAGGCCAATGTGCTAGAGGTTTCTCAGTTATGGCGCGATCGCATCACCGCCTTAGCGACTGAGTACACCGATGTGGAACTCAGCCATATGTATGTAGATAATGCCGCCATGCAACTGCTGCGGTGGCCGAAACAATTTGACACCATTGTCACAGGTAATCTATTTGGAGATATTTTGTCGGATGCAGCGGCCATGCTCACGGGCAGTATTGGCATGTTGCCCTCAGCCAGTTTGGGCGCTTCGGGGCCTGGTGTTTTTGAGCCAGTTCATGGGTCTGCCCCAGATATTGCTGGTGAAGATAAAGCCAATCCCCTGGCCCAGGTGCTTAGCGCTGCCATGATGCTGCGCTACGGACTGAGCCAACCCGAAGGGGCCGCCATGATCGAAACGGCGGTGGATACGGTCCTAGACCAGGGATATCGGACCGGGGATATCATGGCGGAAGGAATGACAGCGGTGGGGTGCAAAGCCATGGGCCAAGCCCTATTGAAAGCTTTAAATTAGCCGAAGCATTCGCCGCAGTGGTCAAGGTCTTGGCATAATCCATCCATGGTAGCTAGTATTATTGTACTGGCTGGTTTTAAGTCAGTGCCTTTAAAGGGGACATCTAAGGTAGAATCCTCAAGACTTTGACCACTAGTTACAGTTATTACCTCTGCACATGGGGTATCTTCAGCACATGTAAGGGCTCCATAGGAGCAAGATTTAAACCATTATTGTTGTTAAGCCCTTGGATGATTGACCCTCGCATATTCTGGCCCGATTTACTGCCCCAGAGCGGTTCATCCTTTCAATTAGCAACGGCCAAAAATTAGGCCCAGTGCAGTTACCAATGCAGTTCAACCTAACGTATCCAGTAAAAGGGAGTATTCAGTCGTGCCATCTTTACAACGGCCAGAGTACGGCAACCATAGTGAGGCGGCGGTACATCCCAGTGTGGTGGCCACCGGCATTCAGCGGAGTCCGTTGAATTTACGGTCCCCATCGTCCATGGTCGATCCAGCCTTACTCAGGTCCGCTCGTCATATTTATCGCACCTATTACGAGGTGCATCCTGAGGTCATGGATCGACCCATTGGTGTGGCTATTGGGCGTACAACCCGTCGTGGCAAACTCATTTTTGGGACTAAGCCCGTGCTGTTACCCCATGAGAGCTTTATTCCGTTAACCCAGCTGGAGCCTGGTCTACACTAAGGCGAATGGTTGATAATTTATTGCCCTGTGCGTTGATTTTTGTGCTGGGGGCTTCCATCGGCAGTTTCTTAAATGTCGTGGTTTATCGGTTGCCAGCCGGTATTTCATTGTTGTCACCTCCATCCCGCTGTCCTCGATGCTTGACGCGGTTAAAGCCCTATGACAATGTCCCTGTCGCTGGGTGGGTATGGTTGCGGGGACGCTGTCGCTATTGTCGAGTGGCCATATCGCCCCGATACCCCCTGGTGGAATTGCTCAGCGGACTATTGTTTGTGGCTTTATTTTTGCGATTTGGCTGGAGCCTGGAGACGCCTTTTTATTGGGGGTTAATAAGCTGGCTAGTGGCTCTTACCCTGATTGATCTCGATACCTTGACATTGCCCAATGTCCTCACCATGTCTGGTGTTTGTCTGGGGTGGGTGGCGCAAGTGTGTTTAGCGTTGGCCGCTGATCAAACAGTGATTCCAGCGTTGTTGGCTAGTGTGGTGGCTAGTATTTTGGGTCTTTGGTTGTTCGACGGCATTAGTATTTTGGGGGCCGTAGTCTTTGGCCAGACGGCCATGGGCGGAGGAGATGGCAAACTGGCTGCCATGCTGGGTGCTTGGTTAGGGTGGCAGGGGTTACTGCTGACGGTATTGCTGGCCTCTGTTTTAGGAGCTGTGGGAGGGGTTATGGGGATGTCTCTAGGTTGGTTAGAGCGTCGTCAGCATATTCCCTTCGGCCCATTTTTAGCCTTCGGTGCAGGAATTAGCTTGTTCTTTGGAAATGCCTTGGTACAAGGTTATTTGAGCCTATTCTTTTGAGGGGACCTGTAATCTATGGCGGCGATAAAATCGGTGTGATTTGTTCCACGGGTATGGGCAAGCCGGTAGGATTGAAAAACACTATGTATCGAGAACAGGGTCTATGTCCCTTTTTGATTGGTTTGCAAATCGTAAAAAAGAAAGCCCCATGAGTCCGGACCATCAGGAGCGGGAAATCGCTGATGGTCTTTGGACAAAGTGCGACGAGTGTGGGGTTTTAACCTATACCAAGGATCTGAGGGCTAATCAGATGGTTTGCCCAGAGTGCGATTACCACTATCGTGTCTTTAGCGATCAGCGCATAGAGCAGTTGATCGACTCAGATACCTGGCAGCCTCTGGATCAGACAATTAGCCCTAAGGATCCTTTACGATTTCGCGATCGCAAAGCCTACAGTGATCGGCTGCGCGATATGCAAAATAAAACCAAGCTGAATGACGGTGTGCAAACGGGCATTGGTCAAATAAATGGCGAAGGCGTTGCCCTGGGGGTAATGGACTTTCGCTTTATGGGCGGCAGTATGGGCTCGGTGGTGGGAGAAAAGCTCACCCGTTTGATTGAGCATGGCACGGCATCCCGTTTGCCTGTGGTGATCGTTTGCTCATCTGGGGGGGCCCGCATGCAGGAAGGCATGTTGAGCCTGATGCAAATGGCTAAAATTTCTGCTGCCTTAGAACAGCATCGAGAAAATCGTTTGCTCTACATACCCATTTTGACCCATCCCACGACTGGGGGAGTAACCGCCAGTTTTGCCATGTTAGGCGATATTATCTTGGCAGAACCCAAGGCTACGATTGGTTTTGCGGGGCGTCGAGTGGTGGAACAGACCCTGCGCGAAAAGCTGCCAGATGACTTTCAAACCGCAGAATATTTACTCAATCACGGGTTTGTCGACAAAATTGTGCCCCGAACCCAGCTGAATGAAATGCTCGCCCAGTTAATTCGTTTACATCGATTGCCTGAGCATTCGCCGAGTCTCAGCCACGTATCCTTCGAAAGGGTTGCCAATGGTCAGCCTGTGACGATCAAACCAGTGATTTAGTCAATCCTGGAACTGTTTTGGGAATTGGTCCTATCGGTGGCATGATAGTTAATAACTATTGGCTAACTGAATGCTCAGATAGCTTCAATTTGCGAGCATCGCCTGATTTTCGGGTTTAATGCGTCGTACTGTGTTGGGTATTTGATGGCGATCCATTTCGAGGAGAATCATGTTTAAAAAGTACATTTGGCTGGTGGTCGCGGCTGTTTTTCTGGTCGGCAACCTTTTTATAGGTAGCAACGCCATGGCGGCTGAGCTAGATGAGACAATCCGCACCATTCCCCTGAATGAACAGGGTGACACAGTAGTGCTTTCCCTAGAGCAGGTTTCTCAGGGGCGGAGACAATTTAACTACGCCTGCGCTACATGTCACGTGCAGGGTATTACTAAGACTAATCCAAACGTTGGTTTAGAGCCTGAGGCACTAGCAGGGGCTTATCCTGATCGTAATAACTTGGAAGCTCTGGTTGATTATTTGAACAACCCAACTACGTATGATGGGTTGACTGAGATTTCCGAGCTACATCCGAGTACTAAGAGTACTGATATTTTCCCTAAGATGCGGAGTCTAACGGATGATGACTTAACTGCTATCTCTGGTTATATCTTGCTGCAGCCCAAGGTTATGGGTGACATGTGGGGTGCGGGTAAGACTCGTTTCTCTGCCCCAGCTGTTTTTGACTAGTGCTTGTTAATGTCCTTTTGACTTCGATGTAGGGCATTAGTGTAGATAACTCTAAAAAGGGGGAGGTTGATTTAACCTTCCCTTTTTTTGTGAATAATCGTGGCCATTATGCTTTGGGGTACAAGTTGGCTCGCAAAGCGGGTTGTTGTCGATGTGCGGGATGCTGCGATCGGTTGGTGACGCAGGCAATCAGGACTATCTAGGGGTAACCATCCCCAGCATTAGACAGCACCAGAAGTTTAAATCACTGTTGTGATCGGTCTTGGGAATAGGATTGTGCCCACCGATTGCGCTAGTTTAGATAGGCGGTGTAATGGAACACTATGGTGAAGCGGCGCACAGTATTGTGGGGATTGTTAGGGGTTGCGATCGCAAGTTGCCGTCCCAGTTCATCGTTCCCCTTACGGGTAAAACTGCTGGCTCGTTCGGTCCCGTCTCAAGTTTTAAAGGCCTTTAACCGACAAACTCCAGCCCAGTTTGATCCAGCCTCAACCTTGGCCGATATTTATCAGCAGTTGCAGCGTTGGCAGTCACCCCTACCCATTACCCAGCCCCTGTGGCGTCGCCTACTTCCCATCGCAGGTCCCAAGACCGAAGACACAAATATTCAGACGGTCGATACGCATCTCGTCACCCTCAGCGATCCGTGGTTAGACCATGCTATTCGTCACCAGTTAATTCAACCCTTACCGGCATTATCTTTCGTCGATATGCTGCCCGAGACCTGGCAAAGCCTGCTACGGCGCGATCAGGACGGACAATCAGAGCTATGGGCCGTTCCCTATCGTGTGCAGGGACTGATGATTGCCTATCAAAAGCCCATGTTCAAAGCCAGTACTAAGGCCATTACCAAATGGGCAGATCTATGGCGTCCAGAGTTGGCCGGACGGATTGCCATGCCCAATCAACCTCGGTTAGTGGCGTCCATAGTGCTCAAAGCCCTAGGATATTCTGCCAATGATGAAGCAGCCTTAGCCCAAGACGACGTGCAAGAACAACTGTCAGCCCTATATCGCCAAGTGCGGGTGTTCGATTCCGAAGACCATCTCAAAGCATTGGTGAATGAAGACGTTTGGCTAGCCGTGGGATGGAGTGGTGATATCTTGGCCACCCTCGTTCGGTACCGCAAACTGGGTATGGTCCATCCTCAAGAAGGGACCGTTTTAACGACCGATCTCTGGGTTGCTCCAGCCAATGCTGATTTCACGGACGCAACCCAAGCGTGGATGGAATTTTGTTGGGAGCCTGCAATGGCAACTCAAATTTCTGTTTCCACCTATGGATTATCGCCATTATTTTTCCTGCCTGGATCAACAGTGCCAGAGCAGCTGCCCCAGGAAACCGCCCTGATGCCAGACCACAGTGAAGTGCTCCTACCCTTATCTAACCGTGGTCAGACTCTTCTCTCTGACCTGTTTAACGTTGACCTCCTCCCCGAATAGCCCCCTGACCAAAGTAATCTAGTTCCACCAAGCAGGGTTGGGACACTGATGGAGGGCTGGCTATTTCCGTGGCGTTGTCTGTCTGTCTGTTGATGACAGCTGTAAAGTCACAGACATGGAGCCCAATTAAACGCTCTCCTGTAAAGATCCGCAGCTGATAACCATAGGATTTGGCACTTTCACCAAACTGAGTGATAAATGCATACTGCTGTAAGTAGCTCAGTAGGGGCCATATTTGACCATTCACAACCACATCCACATGGCTAGGATTCATCGGATCGTTATAAGCTCGCCAACTATCAATTAACCGCAGGCTTTTGACGGCTTCCCCTTGCTGCCGTTGCTGCCACCATAGACTAGGCATGGTAAATCGTTCTGCGGAAGGTGTCGCATCGCTAGCTATGGCCGGTACATCATCCATGATGGGCCGTTGGCCATTAATCTCGCGCAGCGTATCTGACTGCTCAACCAATGACGACTGGGCGGGATGGGCTGACCCTAAGAACATGAGTGCTGCTGGAAGGACTGACCATGGCGAAAATTTCATCGTGAGTTATGGCTGTTGAGTCATCGCTGTTTCTTCGTGTCTGGGCCACCCTGCAATGCTAGGAAGCTACTTTAAGATCAGTCGCTGACGGTGTACATGGCCGAGGTGTAATGGAATAGGGTTGTCATGCTGCCGCTCTAGCATGCGGACTAATTGTTCGGGACGTAGCATATTGCCATCATTACGGCAGCTGCCCACATAGCGAATGACGATATTGCCCCGGGTGGAAAGATGATGGATCACGCTGGAGGGCAAAAAGCTGGGTAAATTTTTGACTATCTCTAACGTGTGTAAGCGCTCCCTCAAGTTAATTTGCTTAACTTTGCCGGATTTTGTGGTGTGGGTATCGATGATTTCATCCGTCGCGATAATTTGATCAATCCACTGCTGCCAGACCATAGGAGCCTGCTCCTGCTCATCCATGATGGCTAAGAGATAATCGGCCTGTGTAAGTGCTTTGGTGGCAGACGGAGCTTTGATGTCGACCGTTTGCACCCCATAAATGGGTAAGCGGTCACACAGCTGATCCTGCAAACGCTGTCTAAAATCAGTCTCATCCATCTGCTCAGTCAGTTCAAAGTCAACCACCTCTCCAGTGCTAGTGGCTCCGAGGGATAGGGCATTGGCTGGAGCAATGCGTGGACCTGGATGGAACCCCCCCGTAAATGAAATCGGTAGGGCAGCCCGTCTCACCGCACGGTCCAGCATTCTAGCCAGATCTAAGTGGCCAATTAAGGCCATATCCCCCAATTTACCGAGGGTGATCCGTAGCCGTTGGATGCGCTCAGATTTTGGCTTGCCATGGCCTTCAAAAGATGGAATGGGGAGGGGGGGGACGACAATGTTGTGGCCAAAGTCAGTACCGCAAACCCCGCAGTGGGAGCAGCCTTCAAAGGAGCAATCCGGTACGATAGCGGCTTCTAAGGCCCGTTTTAAGTCTTCTTTGAGCCAAGTTTTATCAATCCCCGTGTCGATGTGGTCCCAAGGTAAGGGGGCATCCATGACCGCTTTCCATTGGTCTATGGAATTTTCGGGGGCTGCCGGTTCGTTGGGCGTTTGCGTGGTGGACTCTTGCTCGGTGGGACGCGGGGGGATGACAGACTCATCTAGATTCCATTCCCCTTGAGCGACCTGACGATATTTCCAGGTCAGTCCGGCGTCATCAATGGCTTGGGTCCAGGCTGTAAAGGCTCGTTCTAGACTTTCCCACCAGGCATCCATCCCTGCCCCGAGTTCCCAGGCGCGTCTCACCACGGCGGACAGGCGTCGATCGCCCCGCCCGACAAAGTCTTCCATGGCTGAAATCCTGACATCCGTGAAGTTAACTTTCACTCCACGGATGGAGCGAAAGACCTCTTTCAGCATGGTTTGCTTGCGTTCAAACTCGCTGGTGGAGACAGAGTGCCATTGAAATGGTGTGTGGGGTTTGGGGGTAAAGTTTGAGACCGTAATATTGAAATTCAGGGAACGTCGACCCTTAATGCGACATTCCCGGCGTAGCCACTGGACTGTTTCTGCAATTCCTAAGACGTCGACGTCAGTTTCCCCTGGCAGCCCAATCATGAAGTAGAGTTTGACCTTATCCCAGCCCTGTTCGTGGGCAGTTTTCACTCCCCTTAGTAGCTCTTCATTGGTTAGACCCTTGTTGATGATGTCCCGCATGCGCTGGGTGCCTGCCTCTGGGGCAAAGGTGAGGCCAGTTTTGCGCGTACCGCCAATGATGTGGGCAATATTTTCATCAAAGCGGTCCACTCGTTGGCTCGGTAGCGATAGGGAGACATTGTCGTGTTTGAGCCGGTTTTTGACTTCAACGCCTACTGCTGGGAGGGCTAAGTAGTCGGAACAGCTGAGGGATAGTAGGGAGAATTCGTTGTAACCTGTTGCGCGCATACCACGCTCAATGGTGTCGACAACTTCTTCAGGGGCGACATCTCGGGCTGGTCGGGTCAACATGCCGGGCTGGCAAAATCGGCAGCCTCGGGTGCAGCCGCGACGAATTTCTATGGTGAGGCGATCATGGACGGTTTGTACATGGGGAACTAAGCCAATGGAATAGTCGGGGATGGGGGTGGCGACCCGGCGAAGAATGCGTGGGGGAACATTGTCTCGATTGGGGTGTACCGACCCATCGTCGGCCATGTCATAGAATTGGGGCACGTAAACGCCAGGGACTTGAGCCAGGTCCAGCAAAATGTCTTGGCGACTCATGCCTGCGGCTTTGCCTTCTTCAAGCACCAGGCCAATTTCTGGTAAAAGTTCCTCGCCGTCCCCGAGGGCAATAAAGTCGAAAAAGTCGGCGTAGGGTTCTGGGTTTGAGGTGGCAGTTTGGCCACCGGCAAAAATGATCGGCCAGCTAGATTCTGTCCAGGGGCCCTTGCTGTTGCGCTCTTGCCAGGTGAGGGGAACCCCGGCTAGGGTGAGCATCTCTAATATGTTGGTTGCCCCTAGTTCGTAACTTAGGCTGAAGCCTAAAATATCGAAATCGATCAGATTACGGCGGGACTCAACGGCGAAGAGTGGGGTATGGCTTTCGGTGAGCTTTTGGGCTAAGTCTGGCCCGGGAAGATAGGCGCGATCGCAAAGTTGCCGAGGTTGCTGATTGATAATGCTGTAAAGAATAATATGCCCGAGGTTAGATGCCCCGACTTCATATATTTCTGGGTAGGTCAGTACCCAACGAATCGTGGCTGATTCCCAAGGCTTATGGACAGCCCCTAATTCGTTCCCCAAATAGCGAGCAGGGCGGGTAATATCTGGGGTAATCAGTTGGTCTACAGCAATAGCCACGGCAAGGAAAAAGCAACTCAGACATAAACTATAGCTGATTCTCAGAGCTCGGCTTCTGCCTTTACGGTAGGAATAGAGTCAGTCCGCGACACTATTCTGTTTAAGCGTAAAACCTGAACGAAGTGAACTGTATTTGTTCAACTCGTTCAGGTTTCATTGTTCTTGGGCTTAGTCGGGGGTTAACCCAACATGCTAGTAAAACAGTAGTTTGCTGAGTATTTAGGGAACTCTAATGCCCATAGGTACTAACTAGGCAGCCTGTAACTGTTGGCGATCAACCATGGAGACGGCCCGATCTAGTTGGGCGAGTTCAAACACAATGCGCACTGGGGGAGCGACATCACATAAACTGAGCCGCTTACAATGACGCTTGGCCGTATCGTAGCCAGCCAGCAACGCAACGAGTCCAGAATTATCGACACTATCTACAGCTGCCATGTCGATGGTTACCTCACTGGCTGTGTCAGAGGTAATAGCTGTTAGCATTTCCGCTTTAAACGCGTCAGCGGTTGCAGCTGTTAAAGCGCCTGCAGGTCGCACAACCTTCACTGATGTTTCAACACTACTCATATGATTTCTCCTATTAGTTAGTTTGATTAGATTGAAATTGGTGTCGGATTAGGACCTTTTCATATGTTCTCGAAGCTAACTTGATGAATCGCAGCTTGCCCACGTGCCCGATGTCTATTTTTGGAATCTTAATGTCCGGACCGATTGTTTGAAGTTTCCAGAAAGTCTTTTTGTTTAACGGTAACTATTGCTACACCCTTTATGGGGATGTGGTTTGCCTGCGGTTTTTGGTGATACGGATCACTGAGGTTGCCAACTCCAGAAGTTTCACTTGATATAACCCCAATTAGTTCGGACCCTATTCCAGATCAGTAAGGGTCCATGGGATGTAAACAACAATTCAAAGCCTGCTAGGAGCCACCATGCACTCGTTTGCCATTCGTCATTTAGTTGAGAAAGCGCTGTATACCAAGCAGCTAACGCCCGATATTGAAGAGCAAATTAATTCCGAACTGTCGCGACTAGGCTACATCTCGGAGGTTGACTATGAAGCTCTTGAGCTCCTCATGAGTGAAATGGATGAGGGCCGGATTAAACTAGTCCCTTCTATTCGCTAACTATTCCCTAAGGTGATTACCTAATTTATTAACGAATAAAGAACTGATATCTGTTCCAGTGGCTACTTACTTGTCGAACAAACAAACTTATTTGTAACTTTTATCGGATTGCAACCAACTTGGGTGATGACTGCGATGCGTCATCTTCAGAGTTGCTCTTGCTCCAGCAATTGTGCAGGAAATGTTGAAAGCGCTGCTTTGCCAGTTCTTCTGGTCCACTATCGTCCGCGATACGTAGGTGAAATAGCAGGGCAAAAAAGTCAGTGTCAAAGGCTAGCTTGAATTTGTCAAGCGGCCAGACAAGATCGGGTGCAGTTTTGAGATCATAAAGATCTAGGCTGCATGTTTCAGGGTCGGTAGCCGCTGCTGCAATCATCCTCTGCTGCTGTTGCGAGCCGTGGGGGAGATGACATACCAGCATGAGGGGGCGACACCAGAGACGCACGGAGCCAGCTGGTTGGATCGCTTCAGCGTAAAGACGTTGGTCTAAACATTCTAAATAGACAATCTGTCCAGGGTTTATGTTATCCATTTTAAAAAATAATTTTCTACTCAAATGAATTGAATGGAAGATACACGCGGAAGCATGGGTGGGTTTATGTCCTTAAGCCATTTGTCCCCAGGGGATAGGCAGTGATTAAGCTACTTTTTGTATGGTTTAAGGTGCAAAAATTCAAATTTTGTTAAATTATTTAATAAATTACCATTAACTTTGGTTCGAAGCATGGGCTCAAGGTACTTATTTATTGATTCTTGAGCTTGCTCAAAATATTGTTTCTGTGCAATCCCTTGTCCAATATTCGTTTAAGGCTTGAAGCGCTGGATTTTAGATAAGTTCTGGTTAAAATTAAAAGCGGTGTGGAATGGGTGCCTTGTTTCTGGCAGATGTCCTTCCACAGTAAATTTTTTGGATTGAATGGATGATAAAGGCCATGGTGTCTACCGGGACCATTGAAAAAAAGGTTACGTCCAGTAAGCGGAAACATGCTCCTCGCTATCGTGTGTTGTTGCATAACGATGATTTCAATCCCATGGAGTATGTTGTGGAGTCGTTGGTGACAACGGTGCCTAGTCTCTCTGTGCCCCAAGCTGTCGATATTATGATGCAGGCACACAATGCTGGAGTTGGCTTGGTGATCGTCTGTGAGTTAGAGCATGCTGAGTTTTACAGTGAAATGCTGGGCTCTAAGGGCCTTACCAGTACCATTGAGCCTGATGAATAAAACGCTACATAGCCTGGTGATGATGGTTGCTGAAGATAGTTGTCTCGTTGGTCCCTGATGCAGTTGTTGGCTCTGTGTCGTCGAGTGGCCACCGTGGGGGTTGTCTGGCGAATACTGATTTTTTTTGGTGTACTGGCAGCTCTGTGGGCGCCTCTCGCCTTGGTGGTGTATAGCGTTGGCCATAGGTTAGCGCAATCGAGTGTGGTCAGTACCATTGCGTTGATTGGTCTCTATGGCTGCTTTTTAGCCAATGCTTGGTTCTGGGGACATTGGGTGCACGGATGCCAGCGCCCTTTTTTGTCCTATGGTCTGGTTTGGGGTCGGCGCTTTTGGCTGGATGCCTTGGTTGCTTTGGGGTGTGGTGCCGCCCTGGTGGGCTTGTTGTTTGGTATAGAAGTGCTGTTTGGATGGGCGACCTGGCACCCCAGGCCACTGATGGGAATTGCCTTAGAGGGCTTAGCCGTGGGCCTCGGTATTGGCATCGCGGAAGAGCTTTTATTTCGTGGTTGGCTCTTGGCGGAGTTGCGCCATAGTTTGCCTCGGCGTAGTGCCATTATTTGGAGTGGCGTTATTTTTGCGATCGCTCATTTTATTAAGCCGTTTGCAGAGATACTGCGCACCTCGCCACAGTTTTTGGGGTTGCTATTGCTGGGGATGATTTTGGCCTCTGGGCGCTATATCAGACGGGTCCATGGGTTGAATCGCCCATGGACGAGCTTAGGATTACCGATTGGTTTCCATGCGGGGTTGGTGTGGGGATATTACATCGTTGACGTGGCGGATTTAGTGGTGCCATCCGGCTCTGTGCCTGAGTGGGTGACAGGTATTCATGGCAACCCCTTGTCTGGAGCCTTAGGGGTGACTATCTTAGGTGCTCTATTGGGCTTCGTAGGCCTTAAGTTGCGTTCAGAATAGCCGCTAAGAGTGCCTTTTGGGCGTGGAGACGGTTTTCGGCTTGGTCCCAGAGGCGGGATTGGGGTCCTTCCATGATGTCATGGGTAATTTCCTCGCCGCGGTGGGCGGGGAGGCAGTGGAGAACGATGGCTTGATCGTCAGCCAAGTTGAGGATGTCTTGATTAATTTGGTATGGCTGGAATTGGGGGATTCGCACCGCTGATTCAGATTCGTCGCCCATGCTAGTCCAGACATCGGTATACAGGGCATGGCTACCGTGGACCGCTGCTTGAGGGTCCGTGGTGATTTCCACGGTACTGCGGCCTGCGGCTAATTCGATGGCTTGGTTGACGATCGCTGGGTTGGGAGCGTACCCATCCGGTGTGCCCACTCGAATATTTACGCCCGCCAGGGCGCAGCCTAGCATGAGGGAATGGGCCACGTTATTGCCATCACCTAGATAGGACATGGTCAAATTTTCTAAGGTCCCAAAGGCTTGCTTGAGGGTGAGTAAGTCAGCCAAAATTTGACAGGGATGTTCTAGGTCTGTGAGGGCGTTGATAACTGGAATTGAGGCGTATTGGGCAAACTCTTCGATTTCAGTCTGCTCAAAGGTGCGAATAGCGACCACGTCTAAATAGCGATCTAGGACACGGGCGGTATCTGCCGTGGGTTCTCCCCGACCCACTTGGGTGACCCCGGCATTCAGGTCTAGGACCTGGCCCCCCAGTTGATACATGGCCACTGAAAAGCTAACCCGAGTGCGAGTCGACGCTTTGGAAAATACTAAACCGAGTACCTTATGGGGGCATTTGGGCTGACGGCTTCCCGCTTTGAGCTCCGTCGCCAGGTCCAGGAGTGCTTGTAACTCTGGCTTGGTTAAGTCTGCGATGCTGAGTAGATCCCGTCCCTTCAGTGAGTCCATAGCGTCGTTGGTGATAAGCGGTGGAGTCAACAAGATACTACTATTTAGCCTTGGTCGGAGCGACTGATATTTTGGATTGATGTGATGCGGGATGGAGGGTAGCCCATGGGGATTTATTCACGGTTGATTTTTCCGCGCCTATTGGATTTGTCCATGTCAGGTCAGGAGTTAAGTGGTTATCGGCAGTCGCTATTGGCGTCTGTGGGTGGTGAGGTCCTGGAAATTGGCTTTGGGACGGGCTTGAATATGCCGTACTACGGGGATGGCGTCACGTCCCTCACGGCCATTGACCCCAATGAGGGGATGGCGCAGCTGGCTGCACAGCGGGTGCAGTCTTCTACCGTCGATGTCAATTTGCAAACGGCAAATGCGGAGGCGTTACCTATGGTTTCCGAACGTTTTGATGCGGTGGTTTGCACCTGGACCCTGTGCAGTATCCCCAATATTGAGCAGGCTTTGGCGGAAGTGTTTCGGGTCCTAAAGCCGGGCGGGAAATTTTTCTTTATTGAGCATGGTTTGAGTCCTGAGCGAGGTATCGGTACCTGGCAGCGTCGGGTGACGCCCTTGCAGCGACGCATTGCTGATGGCTGTCACCTGGACCGACCCATGGCAGATGTGATTCAGTCTGTTTTTGAGCAGGTTGAACTGAAGGAATTTTATTCCACTGGTTTACCTAAGCTGATTGGCTATTTTTATCAGGGTGTGGCCACTAAGCCTCACCTTTAAATATCTGGGCGATTGCGATCGCAATTCGTTCAATATCAGCATCTAACAGCGGCGGCCATTCTACCTTGGCCCGTTTGCCCTGCTCATAGGCCTGCCGCCCAACATAGGCCAGCTGATGTAACGCATGGGCCAAACTGCGGTCAATATGGTCTACTGCTTTGAGGTTGTCTGTGATGACCTTTAATGCCAGTAATACCGATGTCACCTGCCCAGGCACAGGCGGTTGCTGCTGTTTTAGCCGGGTTAAAAACGATTCGGAGACGGTTAAATCTGCTTGGGATATGAGTAATTGTTGGGCTGTTTGCACGTCCATAGTTATGAAGGGTGAAAGTTATGTGGCCCGGTATGACGTCAGGTTCAGCCCACCATAGAGGTCGGTAGGATCCTGGTCAATTTTCAAGCAGAGACGAAGCCAGCCATAAAGGTTCATCGAGACTTTATGGTTGGGGGATATCCAAGATTTAAATTTGCAAGAGACACTGGTGGTAGTGAATTCAAGATGCCAGCGGTAATCCAGCGGCAATTCTTGAGCCCGTGTTCCCTCGAATTAGCTTGTTACTCCCAATGCGTATCGGTATTCATCGCCTTTACTTGGGGAATATTTTATAGATGACGGCTGCGCCTGATGTCATAACCGCGTTGTTCACAGTGATGTGACTCACCGTTGCAGACGCGAGCAGCGACGTTTCAGTAGAAATTTTACCCTATGGCTAATCCCAGCTTCGTTCCTTTTGTGGACTTATCTCAGCAGCATGAGCCGTTGCGGTCAGAGCTGATGGCGGCGATGACGGCTGTGGCCGATCGTGGTGACTACATCTTGGGTAACGCTGTTGTGCAATTTGAACGGGCTTTTGCGACTGCCTGTGATGTGCCCTTTGGCGTTGGGGTAGGGTCTGGTACCGATGCCCTGACCCTGGGCTTGCGTGCCTGTGGTATTGGCCCTGGTGATCAAGTGATTTTGCCAGTCAATACCTTTGTTGCCACTCTGATCGGTGTACTGCAAGCTGGGGCCACCCCGGTTTTTGTTGATTGTGAGTTGGATACGGGGTTGATGGATATCGCCGCCGCAGAGCGGGCGATTACCCGCCGGACACGGGCGGTAATTCCGGTCCATCTCTATGGCCAAATGGTGTCACCGGTTGGGCTGCGAGCCCTAGCAGAGGCTCATGATGTCATGATTTTTGAGGATGCGGCCCAGGCCCACGGAGCTGAGCGGGAGGGGGTTAGGGCTGGGGGGGTTGGCCTGGCGGCTGCTTTTAGCTTTTACCCTAGTAAAAACCTGGGGGCCATGGGCGATGGTGGCATGGTCGTTACCCAGAAAGATATGGTGGCTCAAACGGTGCGGTCCCTGCGTAACTATGGGTCAACCCGCAAGTACTACCATACGGACCCTGGGGGGACCAATAGCCGCCTCGATACTTTGCAGGCTGCTGTATTGAATATTAAATTGGCTCGTTTGGCTGATTGGAATTGCGATCGCAACCGCTTAGCCAAACTCTATGACAATGCCCTTAAGCCTTTAGCGGTCCATGGCCTTGTCCCGATGACCAATCACAGCGGTAGTGGCCATGTTTATCATCTCTAC